>NZ_MIIZ01001253.1:0-13344 GCF_001743005.1 Shigella sp. FC1967
GTTTTTTCGTTTTTAAAAATAATGTGTCATTTTTAGGCAATGCTTTAAATAGGTTATTTTTAGTAAAAAGAATAACCAAAGTGAGTTATTTTAAGTGTTATCATCTAAAAACAAATTGTTTTATAGATTTTAATAAAATAAAAATTTTCTTTATATCCGCTTTAAACTCTCTTCAATTTAAAATAATCTACTAATTGATATTTTGATAATTAATAGTGAATTTTTTATCTATTTTGATTTTATGGGTTAATTTTGAAATTTTTTTTTGAAAATTGGCTTGTCGAATAACAATCAAATGTGACTTAACTCTAAAATCTATCTTTTTATTGGCTCAGATGATTATTCTATATTGGCTTTTTGTGTATAGAATATTATTCTTATGTTATATCAATGTAAATTATTGGAGTCTTGCCATGAAAGTGATCATCTTAGGTGGCGGCGTTATTGGTGTAACAAGTGCGTGGTATCTTGTGCAACAAGGTCATGAAGTTATTGTTGTTGATAGACAAAATAGTGCAGCAGAAGAGACGAGTGCAGGTAATGCGGGTCAAATATCTCCAGGATATGCGACCCCTTGGGGGGCTCCTGGGATCCCATTAAAAGCCGTTAAATGGATGTTCCAGAAGCACGCCCCATTAGCGATTAAACCTGATGGCTCACTTTTTCAATTACGTTGGATGTGGCAAATGTTACGTAATTGTGATGCGTCACATTACACTATGAATAAAAGCCGTATGGTACGTATTGCCGAATATAGTCGTGATTGTATTCGCCAATTACGCCAAGACACAGGCATTGAATATGAAGGACGCCAAGGCGGTACTCTGCAACTTTTCCGTGATCAAAAGCAATTTGATAATGCGGCTAATGATATTGCTGTATTAAAGCAAGAGGGTGTTGCTTATGAATTGTTAACGGCAGACCAACTAAAATTAGCAGAACCAGCACTCGAACATGTCACTCATAAATTGACCGGTGGTTTACGTTTACCAAATGATGAAACGGGTGATTGCCAAATTTTCACAAAAAAAACTCGCTAAAATGGCAGAAGATGCGGGGGTTACGTTCTTATTTAACAAAGAAATCAAACATTTGTTATTTGATGGTGATAAAGTAGTGGGTGTCCAATGTCATGATGGGCTATTAACAGCCGATCACTATGTTGTCGCCATGGGCTCTTATTCGACAGAATTTTTGAAAAATAAAGTTGCTATTCCTGTTTATCCCCTTAAAGGCTATTCACTTACGATGCCGATTATTGATGCATCAAGAGCACCCACATCTACGATTTTAGATGAAACGTATAAAATTGCGGTAACACGATTTGATGAGCGAATTCGTGTCGGTGGAATGGCTGAGGTCGTTGGTTTTAATCTGAATATTTTAAAATCGCGCTGTGAAACATTAAAAATGGTTGTACAAGATCTCTATCAGGGTGGGGGTGATATTGAAAAAGCCACATTTTGGACGGGGCTAAGACCTATGACACCTGATGGTACACCTATTGTAGGGCCTACGGCTTATCGCAATTTATCATTAAATACAGGGCACGGTACATTAGGTTGGACAATGGCATGTGGTTCGGGACAATTATTGGCTGATTTAATTTCAGGGAATAAACCCGCTATTGCCGCTGATGACTTATCTGTGTTTCGGTATATCGATGGCTTTAATACTAAATTGCTCTTACCGGGGCAAAAACTTGATACAGCTTATTAATTGAGGAAAAACCATGTCCAGACCCACAAAAGTAACCATTAACCTCGATGCATTAAGCCATAATCTGTCTGTTATTAAAGAGAGAGTCAAAGGCAGCAAAGTGTGGTCTGTTGTGAAAGCAGATGCTTATGGACATGGATTATCCTGCGTTTGGCCGGCATTAAGTCATACTGATGGTTTTGCCTTAATTGAGCTAGACAAAGCTATTATGTTAAGAGAGCAGGGATGGGTAGGTCCTATCCTTTTGCTGGAAGGTTTTTTTAAGTCAGAAGATGTTTATTTATTAGAACGCTATTCTCTAACAACCGTAGTGCATTCTGATTGGCAATTTGATGCCATAGAAAATGCGCAATTAGAAAGACCGATTAATATCTATCTTAAATTGAATAGTGGAATGAATCGGTTGGGCTATCGACCAGACGCCTATAAACAAGCCATTGCTCGTGCAAAAAGTATCAACAATATTGGTTCTATTATCCAAATGTCGCATTTTGCTAATGCAGATACTGGGTTGAACATGGATATACAAAAAACCGCCATTAATCAGGCAATGGTTAATGAATTACCTCGGTGTTTGGCAAATTCAGCGGCAACGTTATTTGATCCTGAAACTTATCAAGATTGGGTACGCCCAGGTATTATTTTATATGGTGTTTCGCCTTCTGGGGTTTGGCAAGATATTGCTGGTTTCGATTTACAACCCGTCATGACATTTAAGAGTGAAATACTCGCCATTCAACAAGTTAAAAAAGGTGAGCAAATAGGTTACGGTAGCCGATATACCGCTGATCGTGATATGCGGATTGGTATTGTTGCTTGTGGTTATGCTGATGGTTATCCAAGGCATGCACCAGATGGTACACCTGTAATTGTTAATGGGCATAAAACACAATTGGTTGGACGTATTTCAATGGACATGCTAACCATTGATGTTACAGATTTTCCTGATGTTAATTATGGTAGCCCCGTTGAATTATGGGGAGAAGAACTGCCAGTTGATGATGTTGCAATGGCATGTGGCACTATTGGCTACGAATTACTGTGTGCAATCACACCAAGAGTGGCAGTAGAAGTGATGATAAATTTACCTAATGCCACTTTTTCTGATCTAAATGAAAGTTGTTGATAATCACTAAACTAGAATAAGACTAAATTTATTTTGATTTGGTGATCCTATGAGTAACGGCATTGCATTGCGTGTAAAAGGAAAAGTTCAAGGCGTTGGGTTTCGCCCATTTGTTTGGCAATTAGCCCATCGCTTTGGTTTATTAGGGCAGGTGAGCAATGATAGTTTGGGGGTATTGATACATTTAATGCCTTCACCTAAAAATGCACTCTTTATAGAAGCATTAAAAGCAGAATGCCCACCACTAGCACGTATTGAACGTATAGAAGGATCTCCTTTTCAATGGGAACAGCTACCGACTGACTTTATTATTGTAAAAAGTGGTGGTGGCGAAATGGATACGCAAGTTGTTCCTGATGCAACGACTTGCCAAGCTTGTATTGATGAATTGTTTGATCCACAAAATCGTCGTTATCATTATCCCTTTATTAACTGCACACATTGCGGACCGCGTTTTACCATCATAAAAAAAATGCCTTATGATCGGCCTTTTACTTCAATGTCTGAATTTCCATTCTGCCCTGAATGTAAACATGAATATGAAGATCCCTCTGATAGACGGTTTCATGCTCAACCTAATGCATGTCCTGTGTGTGGACCCCATATCTGGCTTGCAGATAATCAAGGTAAAGTGTTAGCAACAAAAGAGCTTGCATTAACTCAAGTATGTGAAGCTTTACTTGCTGGAAAGATTGTTGCCGTTAAAGGGATTGGGGGGTTTCATTTAGTCTGTGATGCACGTAATAATACCAGTGTTGCATTATTACGTGAACGTAAATACCGACCAGCTAAGCCACTAGCGGTGATGATCACTGGAATCGATCAAATTAAAGCAGATAAGCACGATCCAGATTTTCTTCCAACAGCCATTCAAACATTGCAAAGCACGGCAGCCCCTATTGTATTAGTCCCTAAAACCGCCACACCTAAACTAGCGGAGCTTATTGCGCCGGGATTAACTGAAATTGGTGTTATGTTACCCGCTAACCCGTTGCAACATTTATTAGCACGTGGCACGAACATTCCTCTTGTTATGACATCAGGAAATGCATCAGGTCATACACCTGCATTAAGTAACGAAGAAGCTTTAATACAATTGAAAGATATTGCGGATTTATTCTTAATGCATAATAGAGAAATTATACAAAGGGCTGATGACTCATTGGTTCGCATTGAGGGTAAACAGAGCGTTATGATCAGACGCTCCCGAGGTTATGTCCCTGATGCGATTTCACTCCCTGAAGATTTTGGAGCACAACCCTCAGTACTCGCTATGGGGGGGGATCTTAAAAATGTATTTTGCTTATTACGTCAACATCAAGCCATTATGGGGCCTCATTTAGGCGATCTTGATGATTTAAGCGTGCGACAACAGTTGATAAAATCGTTGGATCTCTTCCAACAGATTTATCGTTTTGCACCTAAAGCCATTGCAATAGATGCACATCCTAACTACATCAGTCATCAGTTGGGTAAACAGTTTGCTCATGAGCAAAATCTTCCTATTATTGAAGTCTCTCATCACCATGCACATATTGTTTCTTGTCTTGCTGAACATGGTCATACACATCAACAGGGAGCTGTCATTGGTATTGCTCTTGATGGATTAGGCTTTGGGCAAGATGGCACGCTATGGGGAGGGGAATGCCTGCGGGTGGACTATCAAAATTCAGAGCGGATTGGTGGACTCCCAGCTGTTGCGATGCCTGGAGGTAATCTTGCTTCTATTCAACCTTGGCGAAACTGGTTCGCACATTTAGCTACTTTTTCTGAAGATTGGCAAGGTAGTGTTATCACCCAAATGATACCTAACAATGAGTTGCAGATATTAAGTAAAGCCCTAAAACGTGGCATAAATTCACCTAAAGCCTCTTCTTGTGGCCGTTTTTTTGATGCCGTCTCGGCATCATTAGGATTAGCCCCGAAAGAGATAAGCTGGGAAGGCGAAGCCGCATGTTACTTACAAACTGCTGCATTGGCGTGTCAGAACGAAAAACAAACAGAAATTATTAAGCGATATGGGCATTTAATGCCTATAAAAAATAACTTGCTTGATCTGTCTGTTTTTTGGTCTCAATGGGAAAATGTAAAGCTTAGTGTCAGTGAAAAAGCTTGGCTATTTCATTATCTATTAGCGGAAAGCTTGGGCAATATTGCATTGCAATATGCTGATAAGTATCAGATTGATACCGTTGTACTTACGGGAGGGGTGTTAAATAATACATTACTCAAACACCTGTTTAAGAAAAAATTAAAACAATAAAAAAGTACTTATCCCTATGATATTACCCGTTTGGAGACGGTGGTATTGCATTAGGACAAGCATTGATTGCTACACATTTTAATGCAAAATTTAAAATGATTATAGGTAAAATGGTATCAATCTTAGTTATTTGTGACTGAAATAGGGTTTTGGTTGCTACTTTATTAATGACAATAATGGAAAATCATCGTGAGTAATAAGAAGATTATCATTTCTTTAGCCGTTATCGCAGGGCTTAGCACACCAGTAGCATTTGCTGGAGAATGGTCAATAGGGGGATCCGTTTTAGCACAAGTTACTCCTTATAAGGGGGCTAAATCAAAAGATTATTTATTACCCGTACCGCAAGTTAACTACCAGTCAGAGAATTTCTATTTCGCCACATTAGCGGCGGGTTATTACCTGTGGAATACACCTAAAGATCAACTCTCTGTTGATTTACACTATTATCCTCAGGCTTATAAACCAAGCGATAGTGACGATGAGCAAATGAAAAAAATTAAATCGTCGTCGTGACACTATGATGGGGGGCTTTACTTATAAGCACCATGAATCATGGGGTAGCTTAAGGGCAATTGTATCGGGTGATATGCTAGGCAAAAGTAATGGTATTATCGCTGATGCTGCTTATTTATATCCTTTCGAATTGGGTAACTGGTCTTTACAACCCGGTATCGGTTTTGTTTGGGAAAACAAAAAGCAGAACCGTTATGCTTATGGAATTAGTCATGCAGAATCTCAACGCAGTGGTTTAGCTGAATATACGCCAAATGATAGCTGGAGACCTTATTTTGAAATCTCTGCTAATTATAAATTTACAGAAAAATGGAATTTCTTTGCGATGGGACGTGTTGACCATTTACCGAGCGAAGTGAAAGACAGCCCAATGGTGAATAAATCTGTGACTGCGATTGTGTGGACAGGTGTGACTTACACATTCTAATTCGCTAAAAATCAGTGTGATTAGCTATGATAAAAAAGCTTCGATTCAAACTCGAAGCTTTTTTATTGTGTCAAATGTCAGTAATGCTTTATTTTTCAGCAATATTTTTACGTACACGAACGACCAGAGATAAGCGACCAGGATGAACGTTATCGGGTTTTAAGGGTTGGTGGATACGAGCGGTTTCTACACAAGCCATCTTACGATAACCACCTGCGCTCATATCTTTCATTGAACTTGCAAGCTCTGCACCGGGGTTCCAACATACGACATCACTATGATGGTAATGATGAACTTCAATTGTGCGATCCCAACCATCGTCATGTATAAGATTGAAATCGTCAGGCTCTGTATAAAGCCTGTCAGTACGCCCATTAAAACGTAATGAGGTTTCATCAGTGTAAACCTCTTTATCTGCCACTGTGTCAATGTAGTGGCTTCCTAGACCTGTTACAGAGACATTATCAATGTCACTCACATTAAAATAAGAGTGAAGGGCTGCTGTTGCTTCATAATCACCGTAAGATTCTAATTCAACCTCACAAGTTGCGCCTAATTTAAAACGAGCAATAACCGTAAAGGGATGTGGCCAATATTTTTGTGTTTGTTGGCTCTCTTTTAATGTCATGGTGATGAGAACACTATCATCTTGTTCGGTATGGGCACTAAATTCCCAAGGAAGAATTCGCGCAAATCCATGACTTGGTGTACCCGCAGAAGCAAACCAAGGCCAGCAAATAGGAATACCGCCACGAATGGCAACACCAGGAGTAAAGAGAGAGGCTTCGCTTACCCAAAAGACAGGATGCTCTTGTGCGGGTTGCCAAGCAATTAAGTGTGCGCCCTGAAGGCTGATAGCAGCACGTACTTTAGGATGCGAAATAACAAGGATAGGAAGTTCGCCTAATTGCCGACGACTTAAGTAAGGTGATATTTGTTCAATAATCGGCAAAGAAAAAATTTTCTCATTCATTATCTATAACCTTATGTCACTGACTATTTTAATACAATAAACTGACTGGCTAGAAAATAAAAGAGCCACCGAAAAGGTGGCTCTAAAAGAAATCGTGACTTTCTAAACTCTAATTATTTAGAGATATGAGAAATCAGATCCAGAACTTTGTTTGAATAACCAACTTCGTTATCGTACCAAGAAACTAATTTAACAAAGTTGTCATTCAGCGCGATACCTGCTTTAGCATCGAATACTGAAGTTAATACTTCACCGTTGAAGTCAGTTGAAACAACTGCATCTTCAGTGTAACCCAGAACGCCTTTCAGTTCGCCTTCAGCAGCTTCTTTGATTGCTTCACAGATTTGAGCATAAGTTGCTGGTTTTTCCAGACGTGCAGTTAAGTCAACAACAGAAACGTTAGGAGTAGGAACACGGAAAGACATACCAGTCAGTTTGCCGTTCAGTTCAGGAATAACTTTACCTACTGCTTTAGCAGCACCCGTTGATGAAGGGATGATGTTTTGAGAAGCACCACGACCACCACGCCAGTCTTTCATTGAAGGACCATCAACAGTACGTTGAGTTGCAGTTGTTGCGTGAACAGTTGTCATCAGACCTTCAACGATACCGAATTTGTCGTTGATAACTTTTGCTAAAGGCGCTAAGCAGTTAGTTGTACAAGATGCGTTAGAAACGATATCTTGACCTGCATATGATTTGTGGTTTACACCCATAACGAACATAGGTGTGCTGTCTTTTGAAGGACCAGTCAGAACAACTTTTTTCGCACCAGCTTGGATGTGTTTACGAGCAGTTTCATCAGTTAAGAACAGACCAGTTGCTTCAGCAACAACATCAACACCAATTTCGTTCCATTTCAGGTTTGCTGGATCTCTTTCTGATGTTACGCGGATGGTTTTACCATTAACAACGAGGTGGCCATCTTTTACTTCAACAGTACCGTTGAAACGACCATGAGTTGAATCGTATTTCAGCATGTATGCCATGTATTCTGCGTCTAACAGATCGTTAATACCTACGATTTCGATATCTGAACGTTCTTGAGCAGCACGGAAAACGATGCGGCCGATACGACCAAAACCATTAATACCTACTTTGATAGTCATATGTATTCCACCAGCTTTAATTTAGTGAATTAAAAAGTTGATTCTAAAGTTACCAAAACCGCGCCAATCGTCAAGCGGAATCGTGTCAATAATTGCAAAAAATCAATTAAAAAAACACTTTTCGCTTAAAGATTGGTCGTTTTAGCTAAATGTTACGCTGTGTATTATCGGGATCAATACCGATAAATGAAGTTACCTTTGCTCCGTTATGTGAAATTCATCACATTTCAAAAACTAAAGATTACTCTTGATGATTTTAGACTATATTTTTCAGATTTGTTGTTAAATCTTTGTTATTATTCACTGTTGTTTTAAAAAGCATTTTACTGGGCAAGAGGTCGATATGGCAGATAATGAAAAGAAAGTGAATATTTCAAGTAATAACAATCACATTGATTTATCAACACTCAATGAAATGCAACGTTATGTGACTCAACAGCAAGGTACAGAACCTCCGTTTAGTGGTAAATTATTACACAATCGTCAAACAGGGATTTATCACTGCTTATGTTGTTCTGCGCCTCTGTTTTATTCAGAGACGAAATTTGATGCGGGATGTGGTTGGCCCAGCTTTTATCAACCCGTTAGTGATAATGCAATTCGCTATATTGATGATTTTTCTCATAATATGAAAAGAACTGAAATACGTTGCCAGCAATGTGATGCACATTTAGGCCATGTTTTTAATGATGGCCCCGCCCCAACAGGAGAGCGTTATTGTGTTAATTCAGCCTCTCTTTCATTTACGAATAGTGAAACAGGCGAAAAACAAGTTGGTTAATTTCGTTAAATTAACAAAATAACAACAAAAGAAAAAACGATTCAGCCATTTCAAGTGATTATTTAGCTTATGGAGCAATCAATGGAAGTTAATGAACTTATTTCGATGGTAACCCCTGAGATTTACCAGCGTATTTCAACAGCGGTTGAACTAGGTAAATGGCCTGATGGCGTTGCATTGACTGATGAGCAAAAAGAGCATTGTATGCAGATTGTTTTATTATGGCAGGCGAAAAATAACCACACACCTGAACATATGACAGTAGGAACGAATGGGCAAATTACCATGAAGAGTAAACAAGAATTAAAAGCTCAGTTTCAATCTGAACGTTTGGCAACGTTAACGCCAATGGATGATGACTAAAAAGTGTGTTGAATGGATAAAATAGAGATAAAAGGGGATGTTTATTAACCAGGTTGGTTAAAAATAGCCCCTTTCTCATTTTATTAAGATAAAGAAAATAACGAACCTATTGATTGTTACGATTAAGCCAATGTGCTGAATCAATTAATGTCGCGCCCTTTGCCTGCATCTCTTCCAATGCTTTTTCGCTATCGCCTTCTTGAATATTGACGCCACGACAACCGTCTGTAATGACTGAGACTTGATACCCTAATAACAGCGCATCTAGCACTGTAAATTTGACACAGTAATCCGTAGCAATTCCTAAAATATAAAGATGTTTTATATTTAGCGTGTGCAAAAGTGTGTGCAAGCCTGTTTGATATTCATGGTCGTTATCAAAAAAAGCACTATAACTATCAATAAGACGGTTTTGCCCTTTATAAATAATGTGATTAATCTGGGCTTGGTTTAATTCAGGATGAAATGCAGCACCATAAGAATTTTGTACGCAATGAACGGGCCACCAAACCTGTGGTAATCCATTAAGGGTGCCAATTTCTCCCACCACAGTGCCTGAATTTTCAGCAAAACTAAGATGATCGGCTGGATGCCAATCTAAACTGGCGATAATCGGGTTTTTAGATTGATTGAAAGTATGAATAAGTTGGTTGGCGGTTTGTATCACTTTATCGCTTTCATTAACAGCTAATGCACCACCTGTACAAAAATCATTTTGTATATCAACTAATAACAGTGCCGCGTTTTTCACCTATTTTACCTTTTGATTAAACTTAGTTGTTATCGTCTAATGTCATTTCACCGCGTAGGTTTTGTTGCATTAGTTGGCAGATTTCAGTGTAATGATATTGTTGACTAAGAAGATAATGCAGTTTAGTTAATGTTGCTTCAAATGTCATATCAAAGCCACTGATCACACCCACTTCCGCTAATGCTTGACCTGTTGCATAACCTTCCATATTGACTCGACCAGAAATACATTGTGTAAGGTTGATAACAACAATACCCCGCTCTGTTGCTTCACGTAGGGTAGAAAGTAGAGCAGGGTGTGAGGGGGCATTACCGACACCATAAGAGCGCAATATTAAGGCTTTCACAGGTTGCATCAGGATATTTTTAACGACTTCATCTGAAAGCCCTGGATAAATGGTGATCACACCGATAGGTTGAGGCGTAATATTATGTGCAATAAATTCCCCATTTCCTTTAGGAAAGGAATTAATTTTAAATTGTTTAATATTAATGCCAGCTTCTAATAATGGTGCGCTATTTGGTGACGCAAAGGCATTAAAGCCATCCGCATGTGCTTTTACTGTACGGTTTCCACGATACAGTGTGTTATTGAAAAACAGAGCCACTTCATTAATTGGATGATGTGCGGCGAGATAAAGTGCATTTAATAGGTTTGTTTGTCCATCAGACCGTAAGGCTTCCAAAGGAATTTGAGAGCCAGTCACGATAATCGGTTTGCTAAGGTTTTCAAACATAAAAGAGAGTGCTGATGCGGTAAATGCCATGGTATCAGTGCCATGAAGAATAACAAACCCATCATAATTGTGATAATTTTCATTAATATCATCTGCGATAGATTGCCAATCTTCGGGGGTGATATTTGAAGAATCAATTAAAGGAAGGTGCTCTTTAATTGTAAAATCAGGCATCTCCTCACGGTGAAATTCTGGCATTTTAGCTAATTGGCGTTGTAAATGTCCTGATACCGGGATATAGCCATGTTCAGAATGTTGCATACCAATAGTACCGCCAGTATAAACAACGTAGATTGATTTCTTTTGCATCAGACAAAGCACTCTTATTAAGCTGTGAGAAATACCTGATTATAGGGAGTTTGCAGAATAAAAAAGGAAAGGATGCTAAAAAAAAGAAAAATAGAGAATAACTAATATCTGCTTTAAATCATTGTGTTAAAAATAGCATGAAGACAAACAAACAAAAATTTTCATCAGAATATCATTCTATAAAAAGTCAGAAAAAAGAAGAGGAATACACCTGTTCCTGATGAGCAGGTGTATGAATAGACAAGATTATTGAATATCGCCACAAGATAAACAATACGCATAGCGATTTAGCGGATCATTCATGTTGCGATAAAACTCTGTCTGTGTTTTGACTTCTTTTAAAACAGGTGCAGGTATATATGCTTGTAACGGATCAGGAATAAGTGCTTTTGCGTTAGATGATAAGCTCATAATGATCTGTTCAGAGAGACTTAATTCTGGCTTCATCCAATCAATAACGGGGTGCTCAATTTTTGCCATTTTAGCAACAGCATCAATGGCATCATCAAAATCACCAAATTCATCAACTAAACCAACCGTTTTTGCATCTATTCCTACCCATACTCGACCTTGAGCAATACGATCAATTTGAGCAGGTGTTTTCTTACGAGATTCTGCCACTAAATTAAGAAACGTTTTATAGCCACTTTCGATATTTAGCTGTAAAAGTTCTGCAAATTCTTCAGGGAGTTTATTTGTAACAGATAATCCGGCTAATGGTGAAGTTGTGACACCATCAGTATAAACACCAATAGATTCTAGGCTATTTTCAAAGGTATTAATAACGCCGAAAATACCAATTGAGCCAGTTAACGTTGATGGGCTCGCAATAATCTTGTTTGCAGGGGTTGAGATCCAATATCCACCTGATGCGGCTAAGCCTCCCATTGAAACAACCACATGTTTTTTCTGTTGTTTAAAGGCGGCAACTTCACTGCGTATTTGCTCTGATGCAGAAACGCTCCCCCCTGGACTATTGACACGTAATACAAGTGCCTTAATATTCGGATCTAAACGTGCTTGGCGAATTTGATTCGCAATAGTTGATCCCCCCGCAGACCCAGGAATACTTTCACCATCAATAATGGCGCCTTGAACAACGACTACGGCAATATTACCTTCATCATTTGCAGGTAATGATGAAGTTAACGTATCGGCATAATCATAAATGCTGATATTGTTAAATTGCTGGTTCTCTTTATCCCATTGGAAGGTTTCTGTCATATCTGCTTCAAATTGAGCGTATGAGCTTACTGCGTCCACTAATTTACGATTTAGCGCATAAGTTGCGTTGTCCCCATCGGCATTGCGTAGCTGTGCAATCATCTCTTTTGCACCAGGGAAAACATCCTCGGTGGTAATACTACGATTTTCTGCAACTTGAGTTAAATAAGTAGACCACAGTGCATTAACTAAACGTAATGAAGCTTCTCGAGATTCTGCAGACATGTCATTACGCATTAATGGTTCAACGGCAGATTTATAAGTCCCTACACGGAAAATATGAGTACTTACTTTTAAATTTTCTAGCAGTGTTTTGTAATAGAGATTTTGAAAGCCAAAACCATAAACCCCGACTGCACCTTGAGGAGTGAGATAAATTTTATCTGCATAAGACGCAAGATAATATTGTGGCTGGTTGTAATAGCCACTCACGGCAAAAATCGGTTTGCCTGTCTTTTTAAATTCATTAAGTGCTTTACCAATATAATTTAGCGAAGGTTGATCTGCACCTGCAAATTCATCAAGTTTGAGCACCATACCTTTAATTTTCGGATCTTGAGAGGCTTTGCGTAGCGTATCGACGATTTCGAATAATGAATTTTCTTGGAGCTGGCTATTAGAAACGCCTAAAAGCTCACGTCCAACTTCTCCTAAAGGGTTTTGGGTCGCAGTTTGGTCAACAATCACACCTTTAAGATCAACAAGAAGGGCACCTTCATAACTCATCGGTTTTTGTGCTTCTTTACTAATTAAGAAAATACCAATGACCATAAAGAGAAGAAAAAAGAAAATAACGTTTAAGATTAATTTCCGGATAAAGTTAATGGCTTGCCAACTGAATTTTTAATATTGCGCCGATTAACTCCATAATTTTATTCATACTATCTCCACATCATGTAAAGCTAAAATTTAATCCTAAACAGTCAATGCTAGAATTATTGGTAAGCAGGCTATATCCACATAATCTCATACTATTAAAACAAAAAGTGTTGTTAACAATAGAGAGAATAGCAATAACAATGAAGGAATATTCTAATTATAGTCTCT
>NZ_MIIZ01001254.1:0-442 GCF_001743005.1 Shigella sp. FC1967
GTTGGCGGAACGGACGGGACTCGAACCCGCGACCCCCTGCGTGACAGGCAGGTATTCTAACCAACTGAACTACCGCTCCGCGTATTCTTTTGCGATTAATGTTATTTAACACTAATGCTTTAATTAATGCCTGGCAGTTCCCTACTCTCACATGGGGGAGACCCCACACTACCATCGGCGCTACAACGTTTCACTTCTGAGTTCGGCATGGGATCAGGTGGGACCGTTGCGCTATGGCCGCCAAGCAAATTCTGTTTTATTACCCGTCACTCACCCTTCAACGGCTCGTCACCAGTAATTATCAATCTTAAACAAGCTTACTTCATCGTTTCGTCTCTCTGACAAACACCTTCGGTGTTGTCAGGTTAAGCCTCACGGTTCATTAGTACTGGTTAGCTCAACGTATCGCTACGCTTACACACCCAGCCTATCAACGTCTTAG
>NZ_MIIZ01001255.1:0-441 GCF_001743005.1 Shigella sp. FC1967
CTCAGTGTGATACTTTTCAGCGCCCCCGTAATTTCACGATGTAAACGCGCTTCAATCGGTGCGATTTCGGGATTTTTATCGCGCCATCAATGACTTTGATCCCGACACAATGATAGCTAGATTGTCTGCCATGCTTACTTTTAAACGTGGGAAAACGGGCTTTTAGTTTCGGATTAAAAAAGTTTGGAGAAAGCCACGTCAAGGTTAATCACCGCCTGCTGCAATGCAATAGAATCATATTCTTTAAGCCACCCATATCTGCGGGATTTTTTCGCCACGGCAAGCAGCGGTTTAAGGTCTTTACGCGGGTTTAAATTTACGCCGTGCCGCTGGTAAGCGTCTTTCTTGATGTGCAGCGCTTTGTTGTACGCAAAACGAACCGCACCGAACTGAGCGTTGAGATATTCAGCCTGTTCTGGTGTTGGGTAGATGCGTACTTTT
>NZ_MIIZ01001256.1:0-440 GCF_001743005.1 Shigella sp. FC1967
AATCTTATTGCCGTCTGATTTGATGGCGTAATGACTCAGCCCCACATCAAGCCCCGTGATATTTGATATCAATGTTGGCTTTGCCGGTGCTTCTACCCCGTCATCACAGAGTAGTGACGCATAGTATTTTCCGGTTGCGCTGCGGCTCAGTGTGATACTTTTCAGCGCCCCCGTAATTTCACGATGTAAACGCGCTTCAATCGGTGCGATTTTCGGGATTTTTATCCCGCCATCAATGACTTTGATCCCGACACAATGATAGCTAGATTGTCTGCCATGCTTACTTTTAAACGTGGGAAACGGGCTTTTAGTTTCGGATTAAAAAAGTTGGAGAAAGCCACGTCAAGGTTAATCACCGCCTGCTGCAATGCAATTGAATCATATTCTTTAAGCCACCCATATCTGCGGGATTTTTTCGCCACGGCAAGCAGCGGTTTAAG
>NZ_MIIZ01001257.1:0-440 GCF_001743005.1 Shigella sp. FC1967
GGTCGTGCGATTACAGGTTCTAACAAACGTCCTCTGAAATCTTTGGCTGATATGATCAAAGGTAAACAAGGTCGTTTCCGTCAAAACCTGTTAGGTAAAACGTGTTGACTATTCTGGTCGTTCTGTAATTACCGTTGGTCCATACCTGCGTCTGCATCAGTGTGGTCTACCGAAAAAAAATGGCTCTTGAGTTATTCAAACCATTTATTTACGGAAAACTGGAAACCCGTGGTTTAGCGACAACAATCAAAGCCGCTAAAAAAAATGGTTGAGCGCGAAGAAGCGGTTGTTTGGGATATCTTAGATGAAGTTATCCGCGAACACCCAGTAATGCTAAACCGTGCACCAACACTTCACCGTTTAGGTATTCAGGCATTTGAACCAATCCTTATCGAAGGTAAAGCTATTCAGTTACACCCACTCGTTTGTGCGGCATATAA
>NZ_MIIZ01001258.1:0-439 GCF_001743005.1 Shigella sp. FC1967
TTGCTATCGAAAAACTCACTCCCAACCTAACAACGGAGATCTGGCAAGAAAGTAACGGCACATTGCTTATCTATGGTGGCGATATCCATCAACCTATGGATGAAAATTTAATTCAAGATCTAAAACAGCTACGTCGCCGTCGTCCACTTGATGCCGTTATTTGGGTATCAGAAAATAATTTATCGCAACAACCGCTGGGTCATTCCTTATTTAATCACTTAAATTCGACCAACACCGATACCGCAAGCCGCTATTTCCACCAGCTCTTTCGCCTATTGCGCTGGCAAGCCCCCATTTGGCTTTGGAACATCAGTAATAACGGCGAAATAACCACAGATGAAAACGCCCACCGTGCTTTATTCAGCTCCTTTCAAGGCGACGGCTGAAACGCTTTCCAATGACTTAAAAACGCTTTTACCTGCATTAGTGGAACAAGGTA
>NZ_MIIZ01001259.1:0-438 GCF_001743005.1 Shigella sp. FC1967
TCGCTCAACTGCGTGATGCATTTGACTCCGCTGCGGCAAAACTTGAATGCGAAATTATTGAGATGGACGGAGAGCCTGACCATGTGCATCTGCTGGTTGCTTACCCGCCAAAACTGGCGGTCAGTGTGATGGTCAACAATCTGAAATCAGTATCGTCGCGCCTGCTGCGCCAGCAAAACACACATTTACGGACGCAAAGTAAAACGGGACTTTTGTGGTCAAGGTCGTACTTTGTCTGTAGCACCGGAGAGGCAACGATTGAAACACTCAGAGCCTACGTTCAGAGCCAGTCAACGCTTGATTGATCTTTAAAGCCCTGCGGGCTTTTCGCCTTATATCCCCCGCCCGCACTGGGCGAGGGTTTACGGCGTTTTTCGCTAAATTGATAAAAGTTTGATTTTTCAACCACTGAGGTAAGTCTTTTAATACATTTTCATG
>NZ_MIIZ01001260.1:0-438 GCF_001743005.1 Shigella sp. FC1967
GGCCGACTCGACCAGTGAGCTATTACGCTTTCTTTAAATGATGGCTGCTTCTAAGCCAACATCCTGGCTGTCTGAGCCTTCCCACTTCGTTTCCCACTTAACCATGACTTTGGGACCTTAGCTGGCGGTCTGGGTTGTTCCCTCTTCACGACGGACGTTAGCACCCGCCGTGTGTCTCCCGTGATAACATTCTTCGGTATTCGCAGTTTGCATCGAGTTGGTAAGTCGGGATGACCCCCTAGTCGAAACAGTGCTCTACCCCCGAAGATGAGTTCACGAGGCGCTACCTAAATAGCTTTCGGGGAGAACCAGCTATCTCCCGGTTTGATTGGCCTTTCACCCCCATCCACAAGTCATCCGCTAATTTTTCAACATTAGTCGGTTCGGTCCTCCAGTTAGTGTTACCCAACCTTCAACCTGCCCATGGATAGATCACCG
>NZ_MIIZ01001262.1:0-434 GCF_001743005.1 Shigella sp. FC1967
GTTTTCGTCAACAATTGCACGAGAGAGTTTGTGTTGAAAATCAGCACGGGCATTGGCTACCCGTTCGTGTACACCTGCAAGCTGTATTCGGGCTTTACGGCGATGAGCACTCCCTTTTTGCTTGCGAGATAAGGCTTTTTGTTTTCGACGTAGGTGACGGCTGGCATTGATAAGGTGGCGCGGATTAGCAATCTTATTGCCGTCTGATTTGATGGCGTAATGACTCAGCCCCACATCAAGCTCCGTGATATTTGATATCAATGTTGGCTTTGCCGGTGCTTCTACCCCGTCATCACAGAGTAGTGACGCATAGTATTTTTCCGGTTGCGCTGCGGCTCAGTGTGATACTTTTTCAGCGCCCCCCGTAATTTTCACGATGTAAACGCGCTTCAATCGGTGCGATTTTCGGGGATTTTTTATCGCGCCATCAATGA
>NZ_MIIZ01001264.1:0-13189 GCF_001743005.1 Shigella sp. FC1967
TATTGACGGGTAAGGGGATATATGAAAAAAATTGTTAGTTATTTGTTTATTTAGTGTCATGTTATCTGGCTGTGAAAAACCTCAACAAACCCTTGATGGCTCGAATGTCGAGTCGCTACGTATCTCAATTGTTGAAATGCGCAATTCACTCCCCCTTGATGAACAATCGCGCTTTGATGAAGCAATAGAATTAGCTATTCTTAATGATATTAATTTTAATGATTTAGTGATCGCAGGTCGTTATAAAAAATTCGGATATTATCACGCGCAAAATGTGCCAATCATTAGATGGTAAAACGGCAAAAGAGATATTTTTTGCAAGCAGAAGAAAATAAAAAGTACAAAAAATTAGCATTAAAAATAATCAATTAATATACAGATTATCTTTTACTCTATAATTTTAGCTTTCATAGGAAAACTTCATTTCTTTTTTTTGTATATTGTTTTTGAATGCATTTGTATTCTTTAATTGCATGGTAAATGCTTCGAGTTATTTTTCAATAGAACTTAAACAAAATCGCTATCGTGCTTTCCATTATATTGTGAGTGGTTATAATGCGCGCCGCATTCGCAAGAAAAGTGCAGTATCTCGTTAGGCGAGGCTCCTATACAAACATAGGTTACTGATCTGACGACGTCGAGAGACGCCCAAGATTAGGACAGGATATATCGACCGAAGGTATATCCCCATGTAACTTCCAGTATTCATCGGATACGTTGTATAGTGCTAAAACCGAGACGTGTAGATAGCTTTTGCATTCTCGCTTCTGGTTTCGCCCCTATGGAGAACTGATTTGCTAAACACAAACAGTAATAGGGAACCACAAAATGAAATTCAATACTCAAAACAAAATGGATGCTGTATTAGTTGCAGATACATCCTTAAACACACCTCAAAATAACTCAACTCAAGACCAATATAATCGTTTAAAAGATGATGCAACCGTGAGTGCTTATATGAGCCAGTCTTATATTGCGGTTTCTGTCGCTGATTCTGTTGAAAATGTGAAAGCTCAATTGGTTAATGATTTAAAAGATGAATTAATTCCAACTTATTTATATGTGGTAGATAAAGATAATTATCTCAATGGGATTTTACCTGTTAAATCATTATTAACAGCCGCGAATGATCTGTTTGTCTCTGATGTGATGCGTCAAACTTTTTTCTCTGTGTCACCAGAACAAAATCGACACGATGTCTACCAATTGATTAGTCATAGTGGTTTAGACAGTGTACCTGTGATGCATTTTGGAAAATTAGTGGGTGTGTTACGTCCTCAAGATATTGCTGAATTAATTGAAGATGAAAATACACTTGATGCACAAATGCAGGGTGCGACTTCGCCTTTAGAGCAACCTTATTTAGAAACGAGTCCAGTCACATTATGGCGTAAACGTGTTGTGTGGTTGTTGATGCTGTTTGTGGCAGAAGCGTATACCAGTACCGTATTACATGCTTTTGAAGATAGACTAGAAGCCGCAATTTCATTAGCCTTCTTTATTCCATTGCTGATTGGTACTGGCGGAAATAGTGGTACTCAGATCACTTCAACATTAGTCCGTGCTATGGCATTAGGGGAAGTGAGCTTACGTAATGTTTGGTCTGTATTAAGAAAAGAGATAACCACATCCATAATGGTTGCACTGACTATGGGGATTGCTGGTTTTGTGCGTGCTTGGTTCTTAGGCGTGGGTATGGAAGTGATGATTGTTGTTGGCTTAACGCTTATTTCAATCACGGTTTGGAGTGCGATTGTTTCGTCTGTTATTCCAATGGTCTTAAAGCGTTTAGGTATTGATCCTGCTGTTGTTTCAGCACCGTTTATCGCGACGTTAATTGATGGTACAGGTCTGATTATTTACTTTGAAATCGCATCTCATGTGATGAGCGAGTTTGCTTAAGACTATTCCACCTATTTTTTTAAAGTAAAGCCGATGTTATTTATCTAATACATCGGCTTTATTTTTATCTATGTTAATTCATGTTCTATAAACTGCAAAATTGACTGACAATGACGACAACGATATTGTGTTTCACCACGTAATACCTTGTTATGACGACGAATAGTCAGCTGGTGTTTCTCTTCACAATGGCAAGCGTAAGGAAAGGTTTTAGCCTTAACTGTGCTGACATCAAAATGATGGGTTCGTTTCGCGGAAACTTGTAATACGGTTTCCATCATCCATTTCCACTCTTTCCCATGAGGTGCTACACGACCAAAATGGCGATTCACTAATAAATGTGCTAATTCATGAGGAATAACTTCTTCAATAAAATTCTGTTTATTTTCAATCAATAATGTAGGATTAATACGGATTTCCCAATTTGCATAATAGGCACTGCCTGCAATAGTTCCTCTCTGATTATAATGTAGGGTAGGTTCTGGGTAATTTGTATTAAGATAAAGATTAGCCTGCTGCAATTTTTCACGCAGTGTTCGCATAACGCTTTGCACTAAGGCGATGGGGATTCTTACCGTTTTCATGTTATAGAGCATATAGCGCCTTATACAAACACGCAATAAAAAGAAAACTTGCACAATATATAAATTAACATATTATTAAAAAGTATATTGATTATGGAGTTTACCATGACACAACGAGTTCAACCTGATTTATTAGATGCAATGAAATTGGCGGCTAATGAAGCGTCCAGCATGCTTAAGACGCTAGGAAACGGCGATCGCCTCTTATTATTGTGTCAATTAAGTCAGGGCGAAAAAAGTGTGAGTGAATTAGAAGAGAGTTTAGGGATCCGTCAACCGACACTTTCTCAACAACTAACCGTTTTGCGTAATGAAGGGTTAGTGAATACTCGTCGTGATGGAAAACGTATCTTTTATTCTATTGCTGATGAAAAAGTGCTTGTACTACTCAATACGCTTTATCAGCTTTATTGCCCGATAGCAGGTTAATTTATGAATATAGATTGGGTTCACTTTACGCCTTTAAGTGCGGCAATTGGTGGGCTGATGATAGGTGCTGCCGCCGCCATTTTACTGTTATTTAATGGCCGCATTGCAGGAATAAGTGGCATTCTAGGCGGTGTTTTATCAACAAAGCAGCAAGGGAATGGTTGGCGTTGGGCATTTTTACTTGGCATGTTAATCGCACCTACACTGTTTTATTTTTTTGATAAACCTTTATCACCCGTGATTGAAACATCACCTTGGATGTTAATTATTGCCGGTGTCTTGGTGGGAGTCGGGACACGTTTAGGTAATGGTTGCACTAGTGGTCATGGTATTTGTGGATTAGCGCGCTTATCGCGTCGCTCAATGGTGGCCGTTTTGGTCTTTATGGTAACTGCTTTTATTACCGTTTATATTCAGCGTCATGTGATAGGAGGCTAAGAAAATGACTAAGTTTGTTGCTTTTCTTTGTGGCCTTTTATTCAGTGCAGGATTGATTGTTGGTGGAATGAGCAATCCGCAAAAAATTCTCGGTTTTTTGGATATTACTGGGAACTGGGATCCGTCTTTATTGATAATCATGGGAGCAGGGCTGGTTGTCAGTGTGATAGGTTACCAATTAACACGTCGTAGGCAACAAAGTGTACTAGCATGTCCTTTAAATATCCCGACCAATAAAGTGATTGATAAACCCTTAGTACTAGGCAGTGTATTATTTGGTCTTGGCTGGGGGTTAGCTGGAATTTGCCCTGGACCCGGTTTGGTATTGGCAGGTGCTGGTTTTTATCAAGGTATTTTATTTGTTCTTGCCATGATTGTCGGTTGGTTGCTTGTTGGCTTTTTTCGTAAAGCACAATAATGGCGACTTGCTATCACCATTTTAGCGAAAACGTTAAACGAAGCCAGAGCTTCCCGTTTGTGTATTTATACATTGAACGTTATTTAAAGTCAGCATAAGGAATAAGAGGGTTTGGGGGTAAATCTAAATCACCATTCCAACCATCAAATGAATAACGTAAGTATATTAATGCATGGCTTGGAGTATAGTTTTTGGCTTGTTGAATATCGATAGCCCCACCGATAAACCAATGCGGCGTAATACGATGCTCAACTAATGCTCTTGCGGTATAACCAAAACCATGGCTAGAGTCACCTTCATCAACAGCATCCCGCTCTTGATAATAAAGCCTCATCATCTCTTCTCGATCTTCAGGGGTAAGTCCATTCATATAGTGATTAAATTTATCGATAGAGACGAGATTTTGTAAGGGATAGCGCTTTCTGTCATCCGTTTGAGAGTAAGACCAAGAAACGGAACCTGATAATTCCCAAGACCAATTTTCAGTGCGTTGACGATAATTAATGGGGATCCCTAAAGAGATATATTTTTGAGGGCTATAATAACCACCTTGTCCTAAAGTATACCCGCTTAAGTCCTTATCATAATGCCAAAGCATCGTACTTACCCCAACAGAAACTCGGCGGTTGTTCTCATTAATAAGCTTATAATAATAGCCGCCCATACCTCGAACACTGTGATTATCTTCAACGTTTTTACCTGTCAATTTATCAACAGAAACCTCGCCCCAATAACCGTCTTTTCCGCCTAAGTCATAGCTCCCACTTAAACGAATGCCCGTTCTTCTAACTCCGCCCCATATTTGATTTGTCCAAAGATCACGTTGACCAGCAAAAGCAAGCAACGAGCTATTAACAGGGCGACGATGCACATCCAGTGTCCAGCCTACATTAAAGAGATCATGACTATAGGCGACTCTACCGACCCAATCTGTTACGTTGAAACCCAGAGGGGTTGTACCAAGATCCCATTGCCATTGACTGTTTTCCCAGCCAATGGCAGGGCTAATGCCAAAGGATTTTTGTTCTAGTGGAAAACAACCTGTCCGATAGCAGGTCCCAAATTTGGCATCATAAGGTGAGGTACCTAGTTTGCCACTATGAAGATTAACTAAGTCTGCACGCCAGAAGAAGCGACCATCATAAATAGGATGGTCGAGTTGTAACATTGTGGTGTGCGCGCGCAGCTTTGAATAGCCTTCGCTACCATTAGATCCCCAATAATCGTGCTCAAGAGTAAAACGCCACGCTTGTTGACGATAAAGAGAGTGGGCATCGGCTCGTAGGCTTCGAGAGAGCCAATTATCTTTTTCGTCATTACGCATTAATGTGGTGTATTCAATATTGTCTTTTGGCAATCTATCGGTTATTTCATCCTTGAGCATAGCTTGTTGATAATAATAGTGAGCTTGCTGACTATGCTGTTCATCACGCTGAAAGCGTGCAATATCGCGTAATACTAATGGCTCAGCATTGTCTGGCTCTATTTCGATTTGTTGTGCTAAATAAGCAAAATAGTGTTGTGCGTTTTCTGTGTTACCTACGGCTTTTTCTGCATTGGCGACGCGTCTAATCGCATTGCTATTAAACTGGCTAGGTGAAAGTGTTTCTATTTTTGCAAGATAGTGTTTTGCTTGTGTTTCTTGTCCTTGTGCTAAAGCAATATCTGTTGCACCTAATAATGCCGTTTCATTGTTAGAGTCTAAACTTAGCGCGGTATGATAATAACTGAGGGCTTGTTCAAGGTTATTTCGTTCTTGTGCCCAGTTTGCTAATAGTAAATAAGTCTGAATTTTTTGTTCTGGCGGCATATGCGCAAAAAGATAATCGACTGCACGTTGTTCTTGCCCTTTTGCGCGTAGAGACTCTGCATGGGTTACTATTTCACCAAAACGTAATTGGCTATCTAATGCTTTCATGCTCTCACTGCGTTGAGATAAGGGGATTGTTTTTAGCGTATCAAGTGCTTGAGATCCTCGTCCTGTTTTATTGAGATAGAGTGCGTAGGCATAAAGACGAGATGCATCATTAGGGAGACGGTGATTAAGCTGATTAAAATACGCTTCAGCCACAGCGTCTTGCTGTGTGATTAATAAATCATCAGTAAGGCGGTAAATATTCCAAACATCATTAGGAAAATCTTTAGCAATAGCCTTACGTTTTTCAATCGCACTCAGGTATTGCTCTTTATGTTCATCATCCTCGGCTAAATCTTGTCTTATACCCGAGATAATATAGCCATAATCTTCGGCTAAATTGTTATATTGGCTTGGTGTTAAACCATGAATAAATTGTTGTGCTTTATCATGTGACTGCTGGCGATAAAGTTTTGCCAGGCGATGTAAAGTTGCAGAGTGATTGGGGTGATATTTTAAAGCTTGCAAATAATAACTTTCAGCAAGCGCTAATTGATGCCGTGCAACTGCAATGTTACCTAAACCAAGATAAGGCTCACTTTTATAAGGGCTTAACTTATTGAGTTGGTTAAAATAACGTTCAGCTAATTCATAATCTTTTTTTTAATAGTGCATCATCGCCTTTTGAAAGGAGGTGCCAATATTGATTAGCCTGCAACATCGCTCGCCATTGACCACTATTATCATGATTGGGTGATAATTTTAGCGCTTGTGACAGATAAAAAATAGCCGCACCACGTTGGTTGGATCTAGAATAACGTACACCTAAAGTACCTACAACATCAGCATTATCAGGTTGTTGTCGTGCTTTTTGTTTTAAAGTCGTAATGGATAATGAGGAGATATCTGTTTTTGATTTTACAGAGGAAGCAGTATTTATAATGTTTGGTGTCACTGCTGATTTTAGTGTGGATTGTTGCTGGAAGAGGTTTGCTATTGTCGCATTCTGAGGATATTGGCGATAAATGTGATTAAGTCTATCTATCTTATCATCGTGAGAAGACTGCATAAGCACTTGGATATATTCTATCGCTAAAGCCTCATCTGGCGGTATTCCACGATAAACTTCATCGTATAAATTTAACGCATCATCATAGCGTCCAGCGGTACGGTAAAGCTGAGCTCGCTGTAATTTTTGCCGATTAATATCGGTTGTCAGTGATAAGGTTTTTATTGCACGCTGATATTGCTCTGATTGTGGAAATTGAGTACCTAGTTGGGTAAACCACTGTTGTGCTTTTGCATTGTCTTTCTGTTTTACGGCAAACTGAATTTGCATTAATAAGATATTAGGATCATTGGGTTTAATTAATGCTAAACGATGCAACGATTGAGCCACTAAAGTTTCATTTTCTGTGGATACTCCTAATCTTACTTGTTCTTGTAAAAAGGCTTCCGTCGTCTCTTCATTAGCTTGCGTGACAGGCATAATGCCTGTCAGCAAAAAGAAAGCAAGAATAGAGTAGCGATGTGTGTGATCAAATTGCCACATAGCTTAGTCCTTAGTCGACAAACGACGTTGACTTCTTATTTTCATTGCTCGCCAAATAAGAAGAGAAACTAGAATAATGCCGACAATTGCCGCTAAACCAAGCCATATAGGGTGGGAAGCAAACACATACCAAACTTCTTCCCACCAAGGTAAATAACCGACGAAATACGTCTCGCCCACACGCAAACTATTTACGCCAGAGTCTCTGATTAATACCACTGAACCATGCATAGCATCACGCTTACCACTGTCACTTATTGCCTCATTTAACAGTTTATAACCTTGTGTACTATCGGCTAATAATGCAACAACACTACGCTGTGAAAAGAAAGGAGATTGGAAACCAATAATCGCTCCCATAGATCCTTTTGAAGTCAGAGAAATTCGACTGTCAGGACGTTTATCAGCGGGTTGATAATTAGTGTGGCTAAAGATACTGGTTTCACGAGAAGGCAGAGTGATTTCACTACGTGCTTTATCGATCAGTATATTCATCTGTTTATCATTATTTATTGCGGGTGGAATGGTGCCAATAAGTAGCAGATCAGCATCCCTTTTTTGCACTTCATCCAATGAACTCGTTAATGAAACATTTAGAGCAGGGTAACCTGTTTGAGCGCCGATATTCCCCATTGAAATTAATAGGGTAGATAATTGTGTTGGAGAAGGTTGCTGATTAACAAAAACCAAGGTTTCTGACAGATCCGCATAACGGCTAAATGGAAAACCCGCATGGCTGTAAACGCGTAAGTCAGGTAATGCAATATAGTGTCGATAATCACCTGTAAAATTAAAACTAGATAAATCATCAATGGCGACAGTATTTGGTACGGGTTGATAAGTAATACACTGATCGACTGATCCGCCTGGAATGGGGTTGGTGTAATCAAAGGCAAATGTAATTTGGTTACGCTCACCCAATTTTACAGCGGGAATATTCAATAAATTCTTATGCTCAATCCACCCTTGAATAAGCGGTAAATAAGCGATGACGAGATTATCTTTTTTCTCTTTCTCAAGAGGATAAGCTTTAATGAAATGGTCGTTTACTGAGATAGACATACGAGAGTTATCTTGAAATGCAGGTGTGGTGTAGCGATAACGTAATTGCATTTGTAATCCCGTATTATTAAACATAAATAGATCTGGCGGTAAGGTCATATTTAATGTAATAGGGCTCGGGTTTAACCCACGAGATTGCAACTGGCCTTCATAGTCTTGTAGCGTATTAAAGTAGATAGGTTTATTTAACTGCACCCATTTTGGCGCATCATAAGGTTCACGCGGGATCAATTTTTCCACTTCATTAATTGTAACAATATTCCCTCTGAAGATAACTTGCCCACGAGCTATTCCGTTTACGGCTGTGATCAAATCGTTATCATCACGTCCCATAATAAGAAGTAACTTAATATAAGGATTGGTTGGATGTGTCAGCATTTCGATGGTTGGCTCTTTTACATCAGGATGCTGTTTTAAAAATGTGGGTTTTTGTTTATTAGTTGCAAAAACAATGCTGTGTTGATTGGGTAAAGTATCATAATAAACAGGATAATTTTGTTTACGCCAATCAACTTGAGTGCCAAACCAAGAAGAGAGAATTGCTGCCGCTTTTTGTTGAACCAAATTAGGCGACTGGCTGAAGATAATCGGTAGTGTTAATTCTCCAAAATCACGGCTATCAAAAAATGGCTCTGGGAAATACGCTAATTCATTACCTAAACGGAGTGATTGAAAGGTTAGATTTAATTGACTGCTTTTACTTATATCAAGCCAGAGTGTTGTATTCGCTTGATTTTCGCAAATTTCACGATAATGACCAATAAAAGAGAGTTTTATATGGTTAAAATCTTGAATAAATAAAGGATCAATAGGTATCGTAATTTGATTTTTCTTACCTAAATCTTCCTGTTTTAAGGTAACTACTCCCATTAATTCATTATTTAAATAAACATTAAAATGAGATTCCACAGGAAGTAGTGATGGAGACGGTGTAAATTCTAAATCGAGAGTGGCTTTTGAAACATATTCATCACTACGTACACCAAATTCTAAATAACCATCAGGGGTAATACCTGTCAAATGGATCGCGCCATAGCTAGGTGCTGTCTCAGCAAATGTTAATATTTTCTGGTGAGAGGAAGGCGTAACATCCGTAGAAGGTAAGGGGGTATCACCAGTCAGCTCTGCTTGAGAAATAGCTTCAGGTGCCGCTTCTGTTATTGTAACAGGAGGCTCTGAAATATTGGTTTTCGCTTCTTGAGTTTCATCGCCATGAACTGAAGAAGTGAGCATAAATAAGGCAAATATGAGAAAACGTTTTTTCATTATTGTTACCCATCTTATTGTTTATTAGTAAATTCCCAGAAAAACGGAGTTTTCCTTTAAGAGTGATGAAATATTTGTGAAACATTAACGCGTTGAGGGAGTAACGATGAAAGCCACAGTAAAAAAAGACCGAGTAAGCGGAAAGTGGCGTAAATAAAGTAAGGAGCACGCTTTAATAAGGTGTTATAACCTTGCATGCTGATAAAAATAATATTCTTGAGACTGCTTAAAGGTCTGTCAGCTGGAAGTTCATTTTGCCAGTCAGCCCAAGTATCGGCTCGCTCAAAAGTACATGCAGTAAACTCGATAGCTTTTTGCGTTGTCATTTCAAGAAGCTGTAATCCAATAATTTGCCCATCAATACGTGAAATATTGGCTTTAAAGGCATGTTCACGCTGATTTTGACTGAGTAATAGTGTGATGTTTTCATTTGGAGAGAGTGAAAGTGTGACATTGTCAGGTAATAAAATCGCACCGCTATTATCAGAAAAATCATAGAGGTAACAGCGATAGAGTGAGCCATTATTTAATAACAACATGGCTGGAACTTTAACGCGAACACGAGGAAAACGGCGTTGTTGTTTTGTTTCAACAGAAACGGCAATCGCAACACCGAGTAAGATAAGGTTATAACACACCCATAATAAACACATAGCAACAGCCCATGCTTCGTCGGGATCCCCCGTTGCAATGCGCCAAAAAGCAAATAAAATGCCGAGTAAGTTTAGGTTGAGAAAGAGTAAATAAGGACGGTTAATTTGCCAATCGACAAAACCTTCTTCCATCACGCCACCTTTGCTTGTCACGTTAAAAGTTCCTTTATGAGGAGAGAAAAAGGTACTTAAGACAGGGCGAGTGGTGTACCACGCTAAAATCGTTTCATACACTTCACCCCAAAATGAGTGGCGATAAGCGCCTTGTAACTTTGCGCTGGCGAGTGAAATATGGATCAAATACGGCACAACATAGAGCGCGATCGCAATCGCTGGTGCATAAATGATATAGGCATGGAAAATAAGAAACGTCAGTGGTGCGAGTAAGAAAATCATTCGCGGAATACCAGAAAAAAAATGTAACATGGCATTTAAATAACAAAGGCGTTGTGCCACGCTCAAACCTTTACCAAAGAGTGGATTATCAAGTCGGAATATTTGCACCATCCCTTTCGCCCAGCGAATACGTTGACCTATATGTGCGGATAACGATTCTGTCGCTAAACCAGCGGCTTGTGGAATGCGAATATAAGCGGATCTCCAGCCATGACGGTGTAAGCGCAATGAGGTATGCGCATCTTCTGTAACAGTTTCAACGGCAATGCCTCCAATTTCATCCAATGCAGTACGACGTAAAACAGCACATGAGCCACAGAAAAAAGTCGCATTCCAAGTGTCATTGCCATCTTGAACCAACCCGTAAAAAAGTGTGCCTTCATTGGGGGTTTCACGAAAATTACCTAAATTACGTTCAAAAGGGTCAGGTGAGAAAAAATGGTGAGGTGTTTGTACCAAAGCCATTTTTTCATCTTTTAAAAACCATCCCATTGTAAATTGTAGAAAGGAACGCGTTGGAATATGGTCGCAGTCAAAAATAGCAACAAATTCACCTGAAGCGAGTGTTAAGGCGTGATTGATATTACCAGCCTTAGCAAAATCATGTTTTTCGCGAGCGATATAACGAATACCCACTTCTTGAGCGAACGCTTTAAATTCAGGACGGGAACCATCATCAAGTAGATAAATAGTGAGCTTATCTTTAGGCCAATCTAGATTTAAGCTGGCATAGATTGTAGGTTTAACAACGTGTAGATCTTCGTTATAGGTAGGAATGAAAATATCAACGCTTTGCCATTGTGTAATATCTTCAGGCATCGATATGGGTTTTCGATGCAGCGGCCAAATACATTGCATAAAACTAAGGAATAACACACACCATGCGTAAGTTTCAGCCAGTAAAAGCAGTAAACCAAAAAACAGGCTGAAATTATCAACCCAATAAAGGGTTGAGTGATAACGCCACCAAATGTATCGACATGCGATTATCAGCGCTAATATCACCATTACGATTGAAGAGAAACGCCCTGGAATATCACGGATAGCTAAGGCAACTAACCAAATAACAATCACAAAAACAAACTGGAATGTCAGATCAAACGGCTGAGTGATACTGAGTAAAATAAAAGAAAATGGCAAAAATAGCGATGATGGAGTAGAGAATATATTGCCAAAATGGCGTGGTTTTTTTCTTATGTTCAATGATCCCAACCGCAATAGGTGAAACATGAACAACGAGTTTTTTATAGGATTTTCGAATATAAAAAATAAATTGTATGGGTTTTTTAATCAGTAAATGTCCGACATAATGGCAAACTAGCCAAATACTTTGTAACAAATAGCGCAGAGGATCGAAAATTTTAGGACAACGAGGATCAATATGAGGATAGAGTGCT
Source organism: Shigella sp. FC1967 (assembly GCF_001743005.1). NCBI lineage: Bacteria > Pseudomonadati > Pseudomonadota > Gammaproteobacteria > Enterobacterales > Enterobacteriaceae > Shigella > Shigella sp. FC1967. The sequence continues at coordinate 11,953 of NZ_MIIZ01001264.1, forward strand.
CGTTGTTTTTTGGCAATTTTTCGCCAAAAAGGGGATTCCATCCGTAAAAAAAACCACATAATGCCCATAAATAGTTCACTAATAATCGCTGCGCTACGAGATGCACCGTTATGGCGATAAAACGTGTAGTAACGAATAAGAAGATGTTGTGTCACCTTCTTTTCGGCTTTCTTCGAGGTATCGTAAGATGATGGCATTATGGCTGTCCTTCTTTCCTCTCAAATAACGAAAAACACCATTGAGCAAGTTGCGATATTTCTTCTACTAACATGCAATTAGTTCGGTAATCATATAAAGGTAAACGTGAAGCACAGGCCTCTAGCGAGGCTTCATCTCGATGAAGAACGATAGGGCATAATGGCAGTGACGTCGTTTGCCAAAATTGATAAAAATCTTGGTGAATTTGGCTGGTGGCACGAAATTGGTTAATCAATACATATTCATTATCGATAAATGTGTGTTGATTAAGGCGAATATGACAGTTGCTTTCTGCCATTGTCACAGAGAGAAAAATATCTGCTTTTTCTATCCAAGGCGTGAACAGAGTGTCTTGCGTATGCTGTAAATCCATTAAAATAATGGCATCAGGGTGTAACTGCATAAATGTCGTTAAAAAAATGAGTAAGATGTTGTTTAGCGGAAAATGACAACTGTAAGAGCAAATTATCTTTCTTATTCACTAAGCCAAAAGGTAATACTTGATAGTGTGGTCGATAGTAAAAAGTATTCTGCTCGATTGGCGTTTCTGCTAATAATGCCTGACTTAATGTGGTACTTCTTTCCTGTGCTGGAAAATAAAAAGACAAAATATTTTCAGTGCAATTATCCATAATAAGCACTTCTTTATTTTGTTGATGAAATTGCCGAGCAAGTGCAATTGCCGTCGAGGTTGTACCTACTCCGCCTCTGAGCCCTTTCAATACAATAAGTGGCATAGTTAGCCTCATTTACTTATATAATTAAATGTATTAAGTAATGGCCAGCGATAAATAAGCTCATTATTTTCTTCTTTTTTTATTAATATCCTGATAGTGATAGTTATTTAATGAAAATAATTTTTTTTAATTTGTTGATATCCTTATTTAGATCATTTTTTTCTATTTTCATATTGGAGTTAATAAAATTTTCGTTTTTCATTTTAATAATCTCTATATAAAGGCGAGATGAATTTTTATCAAAGTTAAAAGAACCGATAAAAATAGTGGTTAATTAATGATTCGTTCTATTTCATTAAACT
>NZ_MIIZ01001265.1:0-431 GCF_001743005.1 Shigella sp. FC1967
GCGCCAGACCTAGACCAATTAACACACCAGAAACAGAGGCTATACCATCAATATTGTTCGCAATCCCCTCCATTGCGGTTGATAGTGTGCGAGTAGCACCTGATGTTTCATTAACATTGCCAATCCATGCCATGAACGCATTTTCAATCTTCTGTGCAGACCCACTTACCGTGGCTGGTAATTGCTCAAATTCGGCTCGTAACTGTTGCGTATTTGTCAGGATAGGAACAATTTTATCCATCGTGAGTAGTCCACTTTGCGACATTTTCACGCAGGCCACCAATCGTCGTCCCCATACCATCAGCCAGCATTTTTTGCTAATCGCCCACCATTTTTCCATAACGGCATTAAATTCTTCACCGCGAAGAACACCCGAGCCTAATGCTTGACTTAGCTGTGTAATAACAGAACTGGTTTCTTCAGCGCTGGCG
>NZ_MIIZ01001266.1:0-431 GCF_001743005.1 Shigella sp. FC1967
AATCTGAGCAACGAATGCACAAGATTTAGAGTACCAGAGCCCTGTGATGCTGTCACGGGGCTTTGTTACATCTGGAGCTTGGTAAACCTCATAAATTCAATTCGCAACGCTCGCCGCAAGGCGTGAACTTGTTTCACGTCGAGGAAGCGGAATTTCTCGAAAGCCTTATACTGTCTCCGTTCACACATGATCGGAGGGTGTCTCTATGTCTCAATTATTTCGTTTGGCATCGCCAGAAGATTACGAATACATCGAAGAATTAAAATTTATGGGGAATTGTCATTTGATAAGCGACCGGTTCAAGGGGGTTCGTTGTGAAGATCCGGTGATCGGGGGCAGAAAAATATAATCAAGGGCGTGAAAAATTTAAGGCGTTAGCGTTACGGCATAAAAAACACTGGAAACCGAACGGATTGACCTTTTCGGAGTTG
>NZ_MIIZ01001267.1:0-431 GCF_001743005.1 Shigella sp. FC1967
ATTGTTGACCATCACACTGACCGCCAGTTTTGGCGGGTAAGCAACCAGCAGATGCACATGGTCAGGCTCTCCGTCCATCTCAATAATTTCGCATTCAAGTTTTGCCGCAGCGGAGTCAAATGCATCACGCAGTTGAGCGAGCATCAGTCCGTCAAATAGCTTACGTCGATACTTTGTCGTAAAGATCAGATGCACGACCAGTTTTACTGACACTGTGCCGCTTTCTGAGGAATTCCGCCAGTAAATCATTATGATTACTCAATTGATATGTTTCCCTAACATGTTAAAATAAAAACATTATATCAATGAGCGCTGATGATGTTAAGAGCAACAAAAGTACGCATCTACCCAACACCAGAACAGGCTGAATATCTCAACGCTCAGTTCGGTGCGGTTCGTTTTGCGTACAACAAAGCGCTGCACATCAAGAA
>NZ_MIIZ01001268.1:0-430 GCF_001743005.1 Shigella sp. FC1967
TCAGAGGCGATGAAGGACGTGCTAATCTGCGATAAGCGTCGGTAAGGTGATATGAACCGTTATACCCGACGATTTCCGAATGGGGGAAACCCAATATCCCATGGATATTATCATTAACTGAATACATAGGTTAATGAGGCGAACCGGGAGAACTGAAACATCTCAGTACCCCGAGGAAAAGAAATCAACCGAGATTCCCCTAGTAGCGGCGAGCGAACGGGGGAACAGCCCAGAGTCTTAATCAATGGCAGCATCAGGAGAACGGTCTGGAAAGTCCGGCAGTAAAGGGTGATAGCCCCGTATCCGAAGATGCTGTTATTGTGAACTCGACGAGTAGGGCGGGACACGTGTTATCCTGTCTGAATATGGGGGGGACCATCCTCCAAGGCTAAATACTCCTGATTGACCGATAGTGAACCAGTACCGTGAG
>NZ_MIIZ01001269.1:0-429 GCF_001743005.1 Shigella sp. FC1967
TCGATGATGGCTGGCTTCACCTTCACCGTGAACTGCTGGCCTCTGATGGAGCATTGTCGCGTCACTACAGCGTTGGACAAATCTTCATGCTCACGCTTTGGTCCAATGTACTTAGGCAGCGCATCGTAGATCTCGATGGTGTTGGAGTAGTCGTCTTTCTTGGCCGGAGATTCAATAATCTCAAACAGGCTCATTTGCGGCGAGTCTTTGATTACGTCGAGTTTCTCCAGGTCTTTGTCTTTGGTTCTCTTGCTCATGATTGTTCCGTCGATACTTTCTAGCTGGTGGTCCATGCCGCCAGCAGTGTCAAAACTCCCGCTGCTACCGTTGCTGAAAACACTAGCTGGTAGATGCGACGCTTAGCCCCCGCAGTGCTGCTCATGAAGCGCAGGGCTGCCGCTTCATACCGGAAATGGGCGAACTCACCCC
>NZ_MIIZ01001270.1:0-429 GCF_001743005.1 Shigella sp. FC1967
AAAAATGTGGTGGTCAGACGCTTCGCTTGACGGGGGGCTTTGCCCCCCAAAACGAAACACGTTCACTGGGGTTCACTTGCCATCGCTGGGGCGTGTCATTTCGTTTCGGCTCCCCCCTGTTTTTCCCTTTCTTCGCTGGACGCTCATCAGGATAAAAACAAAAAGCCTACCGCCCCTCGTTTTACTCGGTTGGTCAAATCGCTTCTTGCCACAAAACAAGTTTGTGACTTTCAGCGATTTCGCATCGTTTTACTTGTCAGTTTGCACGATGTTAAAAACGCACTCAGAAGCCCGCAAAACCGTTCTAAACTTTCAGCGTAGATTTGGGTGTTTTATAGGGTGATCGTGTCTTAAAATCGTTTCGAGGGGCTTTAATGGGGATGAACGGGCGGTTTTTGCTAACTAACTCGCCCGTTTAACATAAAAGGG
>NZ_MIIZ01001271.1:0-429 GCF_001743005.1 Shigella sp. FC1967
CTGTTCCCAGGTCTCAGCCTTGGTATTGGCAAAAGCACCAGTGATACCTACACCACCATCGAGCTTGAGAAAGACTTCTCTGGGCGGAATACGACGGGGAACCATCGTCAGGCTGAGAGCTTGGGCTTCCGAGCCTTTTTTCAGTAATGAACATAGTCACCGGATACTGCTTATCCGTGGCGACATAGACCACATTCTCTTTGATGCAGACCTCACCACACTGGCCGTTATCCGTCGCCCCGGTCAGAGATGTTGAAACGATCTCAGGATTGCTGAAAGGCGTGACGATTCGGTTCGGATGACCAACGGCTATCGGGATGATCTGGTTAACCCCCGGCTTCATCGTCAGTAAGGGGTTTTCATTCATGCTGCCCACAACCTCATGGGAGCTTTGTCCTGACGTCACAGGGGCAGGAACATCCTTTTTCA
>NZ_MIIZ01001272.1:0-429 GCF_001743005.1 Shigella sp. FC1967
AATCTGAGCAACGAATGCACAAGATTTAGAGTACCAGAGCCCTGTGATGCTGTCACGGGGCTTTGTTACATCTGGAGCTTGGTAAACCTCATAAATTCAATTCGCAACGCTCGCCGCAAGGCGTGAACTTGTTTCACGTCGAGGAAGCGGAATTTCTCGAAAGCCTTATACTGTCTCCGTTCACACATGATCGGAGGGTGTCTCTATGTCTCAATTATTTCGTTTGGCATCGCCAGAAGATTACGAATACATCGAAGAATTAAATTTATGGGGAATTGTCATTTGATAAGCGACCGGTTCAAGGGGGTTCGTTGTGAAGATCCGGTGATCGGGGCAGAAAAATATAATCAAGGGCGTGAAAAATTTAAGGCGTTAGCGTTACGGCATAAAAAACACTGGAAACCGAACGGATTGACCTTTTCGGAGTTG
>NZ_MIIZ01001273.1:0-429 GCF_001743005.1 Shigella sp. FC1967
AGGTTGGGTAACACTAACTGGAGGACCGAACCGACTAATGTTGAAAAATTAGCGGATGACTTGTGGATGGGGGTGAAAGGCCAATCAAACCGGGAGATAGCTGGTTCTCCCCGAAAGCTATTTAGGTAGCGCCTCGTGAACTCATCTTCGGGGGTAGAGCACTGTTTCGACTAGGGGGTCATCCCGACTTACCAACTCGATGCAAACTGCGAATACCGAAGAATGTTATCACGGGGAGACACACGGCGGGTGCTAACGTCCGTCGTGAAGAGGGAACAACCCAGACCGCCAGCTAAGGTCCCAAAGTCATGGTTAAGTGGGAAACGAAGTGGGAAGGCTCAGACAGCCAGGATGTTGGCTTAGAAGCAGCCATCATTTAAAGAAAGCGTAATAGCTCGACTGGTCGAGTCGGCCGCGCGGAAGATGTAA
>NZ_MIIZ01001274.1:0-428 GCF_001743005.1 Shigella sp. FC1967
TGGACGCCTGAGAAAAAAACCATTCACCCAAGCCCGTCAAACTCACTGCGTTCGTCTGACCACCCCCTTTTTTCGCCCCTGTATTTGGTCGCTCAAAAAATGTGGTGGTCAGACGGCTTCGCTTGACGGGGGGCTTTGCCCCCCAAAACGAAACACGTTCACTGGGGTTCACTTGCCATCGCTGGGGCGTGTCATTTCGTTTCGGCTCCCCCTGTTTTTCCCTTTCTTCGCTGGACGCTCATCAGGATAAAAACAAAAAGCCTACCGCCCTCGTTTTACTCGGTTGGTCAAATCGCTTCTTGCCACAAAACAAGTTTGTGACTTTCAGCGATTTCGCATCGTTTTACTTGTCAGTTTGCACGATGTTAAAAACGCACTCAGAAGCCCGCAAAACCGTTCTAAACTTTCAGCGTAGATTTGGGTGTTTT
>NZ_MIIZ01001275.1:0-13183 GCF_001743005.1 Shigella sp. FC1967
AAAAGAAAATAGTGCTTCATTAGGCAATAGTCCCGCAGCGCAACTTTTAAGAGCAAGGCAGGCAATAAAGGGGTCGGAACAGCAAACCCCGCCAAAAAAAGTCTGAACCGGCGACGCCTAATCGGGCTAAGCCGGCTGCTAGTGCATTAGAGCGGCTAGCAGCCGTGAGTGAAAAACGCCAGCAAGCTGCGAAGCGTCAAACTAATGCACCTGAAAAAAAGAAAAAAGAAGCGTATCAGTGGCGTCCGCAAAACCCTGAGCTCATGTCAACGCAAGAGACGGTTTCTTCACCTAAAGAGATCAAAGAAGTTCTCGAGTATGAAAAAACACCTGAATTAGCAGCAAAAATTGCTAAAGAGTCGCAAGAAAGAGATGCTTGGGCGGCTGAAATTGACAAAATGCCATTACCTAAATTGGTGCAACAACTGGCATTAAATGCGTATAAAGAGACCGTAAGCGAAGAAAACGTTATTTTGCATTTACGAACTAAACAGAAACATTTAAATTCAGCAAATGCGTTACGCACGCTCACTAATGCGTTAAGTGAATTGCATGGAAAAGCAATTTCACTCACAATTATAGAAGATGATGATCCAGCGGTAAAAAACGCCGTTGGAGTGGCGACAAGCCATTTATGATGAAAAATTGGCGTTATCGCGTCAATCGATTATTACGGATAAAACGATTCAAACATTACAGCAATATTTTGATGCTGAATTGGATGAAGAGAGTATCCGACCTGTTTAATCGCAACATGTTGTATGACTTCATACTGTGTGGCTTTTACAAAGAGAGACAATTATGTTCGGAAAAGGTGGTTTGGGTAATCTGATGAAGCAAGCCCAACAAATGCAAGAAAAAATGCAACAAATGCAAGAAGAGATCGCAAACTTAGAAGTGACAGGTGAATCTGGCGCTGGCTTAGTTAAGATCACTATCAATGGTGCTCATAATTGCCGTCGTGTTGAAATCGATCCTAGCCTGCTAGAAGATGACAAAGAGATGCTGGAAGATCTGATTGCTGCTGCCTTTAATGATGCTGCGCGTCGTATTGATGAAACACAAAAAGAAAGAATGGCCTCTGTTTCTAATGGAATGCAATTGCCGCCAGGCTTTAAGATGCCATTCTAATGCAAACTAGCCCACTTCTTGAATCATTAATGGAAGCGTTGCGTTGTTTACCCGGTGTTGGGCCTAAATCAGCGCAACGAATGGCTTTCCAACTACTTCAACGTGATAGAAGCGGTGGTATGCGACTTGCACAAGCACTCACGCGTGCAATGTCTGAAATTGGTCATTGCTGTGATTGCCGGACTTTTACTGAAGAAGAGCGTTGCACCATTTGTGCTAATGTTCGCCGTCAGCAAAATGGGCAAATTTGTGTTGTTGAAAGTCCTGCGGATATTCATGCTATCGAGCAGACAGGGCAGTTTGCAGGTCGATACTTTGTTTTAATGGGGCATTTATCCCCTTTAGATGGTATTGGACCTATGGATATTGGTTTAGATAGACTTGAAGAGCGCTTAAGCCAAGAGACTATTTCTGAAGTGATCTTAGCGACAAACCCGACCGTTGAAGGTGAGGCAACAGCCAATTATATTGCTGAAATTTGTGCGCAGTATGATATTGCCGCTAGCCGAATCGCTCATGGGGTTCCTGTGGGAGGCGAGCTTGAAATGGTCGATGGAACAACGCTTTCACACTCTATTGCTGGACGCCAAAAAATCCACTATTAACATCATAAATAGTTTATTAAAAAAGCACCTTTTACAAGATGTAATCAGGTGCTTTTTTTCATCTGAAATCATGAAAATGGCCTCAATTTTAATTTAAAACATCGGGTTTTAAATCTTAAAGCTTATTGTTTTTCAGAAATATCTTTATCTTCACTTTATTATTTTTTCTTTCTGATGAATTTTGCGTCTTTATGTTACATTAATAATTATCATGAAAAATAATAACTGAATGATGGAGCATCTTATGATCCCTGACGTAGCCTTAGTTGATAATAGTGAACAAAGAACCCCTCTGATCTTAGTGCTAGATAGCTCTGGTAGTATGTATGGGCAGCCTATTCAACAATTAAATGAAGGTCTTAAGCTACTTGAACAAGAATTAAAAAAATGATGTTATTGCAGCGAAACGTGTGCGTATTTTAGTCATTGAATATGGTGGATATGATCAATGTACTGTTCATGGCGATTGGAAAGATGCGATGGATTTTACGGCACCTGTTTTGGAGGCAAATGGCACAACCCCGATGGGGCAAGCCATTACGCTAGCACTTGAAGAAATTGAAGCTGAAAAACAGCGCTTTAAACAAGCAGGTGTGGCTTATACTCGTCCTTGGTTATTTTTAATGTCTGATGGTGTTCCGACAGACCAATGGGAACACGCCGCGCAGCTTTGTCGTCAAGCAGAAGAAAATCAAAAAACAGCGGTATTTCCTATAATGGTTGATGGTGCATCAGCAGAGGTCATGGGAAGCTTTAGCCGTAATGGTGTTAATGGTGTGAAAATGCTTAAAGGACTGCAATTTAAAGAATTGTTCTTGTGGCTAAGCGCCAGTATGCAGGTGGTTTCTCAATCAACACCAGGTGGTACGGCACAATTACCTTCAACTGATTCTTGGGCGAGTGTACCTGTTTGATGAATGATTGGTTAGCTTATGGGGCATCTGTGACAGGTATTGCCCATCAAGAGCGTCAAATTCCCTGTCAGGATGCTTATTTTATTCGTCGTAAAGGTGAGTATCTTATCGCCGCTGTTTGTGACGGTGCAGGCTCTTCTCGTTATAGCGAACAAGGTGCTCAGCTTGTTGCTCGGTTATTTACGCTACGCATTACAGAGTGGCCAAACATTGATTTGTTAACCGAAAAACAGATAACGCAAGGGGCTAAACAAGTTATTGAAGATATTCGCCTCCAGCTGGCGGAATATGCAGAAATAAAGCAGTGTGCGCTTAATGAATATGCATCAACACTAGTGGCATGTTGGGTTGGTGATGATAGTGGCTATTTATTCCATTTAGGTGATGGTATTGCTGTGGTGGAATACAGTGATGGTACACGTTATGTATCACAGCCTGAAAATGGGGAATATGCAAATCAAACATGGTTTGTGACATCAGAAAATTGGGAATCGCATCTACGCGTTATTCCCCTCAATAAACCGGTAAAACAGGTTATTTTGATGTCAGATGGTGTACAGCCTTTTGCCATGAATAAAACGTGTGATGCTTTGTATGAACCCTTTATTACTCCCGTGCTCCGTTATTTAAAAACAGTATCAGAAGAGAGCGGAAGTGAGGCATTAGCAGGGACTTTAGCTGATCCTCGAACACATTCAATTACAGGCGATGATAAAACCTTAATTATTTGTATCAGGGATGAAGCGTTGTGGTAAAAGCGAGAAAAAAAGGGATAGTTCAACTTGTATCTAGTCAATTACAAGATGAAAACGGTAAGATTTATCAAATAGGTGATTTGATAAAAAGCGGAGGGGCTGGCAGTGTTAGCCATATTAATAACGCACCTCTTCAAGTATCAAAAGTTTATCATGACAAAATTGATAAAGCCTATTATTTGAAAAAAAATCACGGCAATGCAGAAGTTAGAACCTGCATTAAAGCCCGTTTCTGTTAATGGCACGCCTATTATCCAGCTCGCATGGCCTCAAGCACGTTTATACAATAGTCAAAAGCAATTTGTTGGCTTTGTGATGCCTGAACTTGATGTCAAAAATACGATTGAGTTGGAATACATTCTTCAAGAACGCCAAGCCAAAGCTCATGGCTTACCCTCGGGAATGGGGGCGAAAGTGAGTCTCGCCTATAATCTTTGCTCATTGATTGATGCTTTACATCAGCAAGGGCACCGTATTATTGATATGAAACCATTGAATTTACGGTTTTATAAATCAAGCTTGTATATGTCTCTTCTCGATTGTGATGGTTTTAGTATTCAAGGTGAAAATACACGTTATCCTGCGGGGCAATTTACCGTTGAATATTTAGCGCCTGAATTTCAAGCTAAACAAACTATTCCAGAAGCAGAAGAAGAGTGGCAAGATCGATTTGCCTTAGCCGTTATCATTTTTCAGTTGCTTAATTTTGGGATCCACCCCTTTAGTGGTCGCCCTAAAAATGACACTGTACCTACAGATATTCCAAGGCGTATTGCTGGGCGTTTTTATGGTTATGGGATAAAAGCACATAATTTAATTACACCCAGTGTGGCGAGTGGACATAAACAATTACCTGATAAATTAAGAACTCTTTTTGATAAAGCGTTTTCAGGCACACCTTCGCAAAGACCCAGTGCAAAGAGATGGGCGACAGCACTTTATGAATATGCACAACCCGAAAAGCAACAGCTAGTCGTTTGTCAAAAAGATAAAAATCATCAGCATTTTGCAGGTAAAGCTTGCGCAGCATGTGCAAGAGAGGCGAAGTTACAGCAAGTTGCTATTACGCAAAAACAAAACCAAACGCAACGTGAACAAATTCGTCAAAAAAGAGTACAAAATGCGAATATCCGACAAGCGCCAATTCAACCTACGCCAGCGAAACCGATTCAACCGCCTGCGATATTTATAGCGGTTAAAAATGCAATAAACCAAGTCCCTAAAGTCATATTTCATACCGCTATTGCTATGTTGATCCCTGTGATATTTGGAGTTTTGATGATGAATTTTATTCCACAGGATATAAGTAGTGAGTTAGCTTCTAATTGGGTCTCTGATTTAATCAAAGCGGATTATTTTAAACAATTTATAATGGCGATAATGAGTGTGATGTTTTTAATGGTTTCCGTAATCGTTTTATTGATCCTGTTTGTTTTCCCTTCATCGAGTATATTGAAAAAAAGGCCATAGATTAGGGAAAATAAAATGAAAAAAAAGAGTAAAACTTATACTGATTATTATTGGCATTATAACGTTACTGTTCCCTTTTTGGTTACCTGCTTTTTTAGTTTCAACTTTTAGTTTGATTGATAGTTTTAATAGCAAAATTCTCCCCTCATCTGTTCGCTTTGATGAGCGTAATTTCTTACTGGGAGTGTGGGTAGGCTCTCTGATTATGACGATTGTGATGTTGTTGCAATCGTGGCGATCTAAAAAATATTTATTATTTATGTGGTGGTGGGCTCGTATTTTTAATGGCACTCAGCGTGTCATTTTCGATTATCCCCAAAAATGAATTAGAAGATCGTCGTCGATTTGTTTTACAGAATATCGAACAATCAGAATGGAAAAATTATCATGACTTAGTTGTTAACAGTGAAGATGATATTCGTAAAGCTATTCGCTCTAATCAACCGAAAGCATTAGCGTCTATTAGTGCTATGGAGAAAGCCAGAATAGCTTTACCCGGGCTAGATTATTTTAGTGATGATGTGATAGACGCGATAAAAGCGAAAGAAGCTTATTTCGCTTATGCTAAGGGAACACCAGAACATGCAGAAGCAGTCAAAACACTCAATTTTTATGGCGACTGGTTATTAAATCAGCCGGAGGTTATGGTTGCTCAGGCATTGGCTTCTCTTTCAAATAGCCATGATGCTCAATTAATGCAATCAGGTATAAATGTGATTGCTGTTGCACCATTATCACCTGAAGCATGGCAAGTTTTAGCGCTGACTTATATTGCTCATCTTTCTTTGGATGCACAAGTTGAAAAAGCGATGCTAGCTTTAATGGTGGCGGATACACTGACACAAACTAAACAAGCTCGTCATGATGTTTCAGTACAACCATTATTGAAAAAAGCAATTTCAGAGCTTACTGAAAATCAACGGCAGATTTATCAAATATTGCAGGCGCGTGTTATCGAAGATCGTTTTTATCGGCAAAACAATTCTCCTCCAGAAGAGATAACAACGTTAGCAAACCAACGATTACCAGTGAATAACGCAATTAATAATGATTTAACCACTTATCTTGAAATGCAATCAATGATGGGAAAGGAGTATCCTGGAAAAGTGATCGTTGAATCGCCTAATGAAGTGAAAAATTTAACGGAGATCCGTTATCCAACCATCAGAAAGTATATCCCTCGTGCAGATGTTATTTTATCGGTTGATGTCAATCCTCAAGGGCGTATTTCAGGGCTTTGGGTACAAAACAGCAGTGGTATTGATGCTTTTGATGATCAAGCCGTGAAAGCTGCTCGCTACTGGCGTTTTATGCCAAACAAAGATGGGTATCGTCAACGAGTGACAGTACGTTTTGAAAGTACCCGTCTTGGTTGGAAAGAGTATGCCGTTAAGCTGCAATCTACATTGATAAAATTAGTGAAAGCCTACGCAAGACAAGATGCTAAAGGGATAACACTGACCGAAAATGCTTATTCAGAATTGAAAAAACAAGCACCAGAATTAAAAGATGGAAGAGAAGTGGCTCGCTCTAGCTATGATCCTTATGCTTCTTATTACCCTAGATTATCCCAACAACAGCAAGAAAAACGTGCAGCGTTACAAGCTATCTTAAAAGAGTTACAAACATTGCCTAATGGTAAAAATAACCATGAAAGTTGGGATAATAGTATTCGTTTCTTAAATGAAAAACTGGCTCTGTATCAAGATAATGCTGATGTTGTCAGAATGGTTGCTCGTTTTGAGTTGCAGTATTACAACGTGGGAATTAATAACTTAGCGAGCTCCCCTAAAATTTATCCGCAAGATAAAGAATATTGGCAAACTTTATTGTTGAAAGCGCGTACTCATTTTGAACAAGCTATTGCATTAGATCCTGAGCGTGAAGATGTTTGGTTAGGTTGGGGGATCACATGGCTTGATGAGGATCCTGAAATCGCAGCGGGAGCATTTGCTAAAGCCGCACAACAGAAGTCAAAAGAAAGTATTGGATCTCTTATGCAAATGTTAGAAATGCGTATGGTGATGGAGACACTTGAAGGTGTACGTTTAGAGCGTTATCAGACTTTACGAGCCAGAATGGATATGCGTTATTTACCTGAAGACGTCGAAATCAAGCCTGAAGAGGATTATCTCAGTGATGATTTAACTCAAATTCAATTAACTCAACGTGCAATACCCGCATCAGACCCGAATAGCAAAGTTGTTCGTTCACCGTTGAATACCAACAAAATTGAGCAATCAAATCGGGTATTTAGCATTGATTTTTCATCAGCGAATATCAAAGGCAGTGATCAGGCATTACCGAAAGTGAATGCACCTGATACAGCCCCTAAAACAGGGGATATGATCTTACAACTCGACGTTGATCCCCAAGGTGTTCCCACTGTGGTGTTATTGAAATCGAGTAGTGGTGACATGAGTATCGACGATGCTGTTATCGATGCTGCATATCAATGGCGTTTTAATGGGTCACCTGCTCTAAAAGGTAATGTGATTTTGATATCTGTTCAATTTAGCCAATAATCACTATTCAATTAAATAATGTTATAAAAAACCGCCGTTTTTGTTAATAAAAAGGCGGTTTTCTTTTATTTAGAGATTTTCTAACTTATTGAAAGTCATAAATTTGTTATCTTGATCACAAAAAAAAACACCATTTAAAAATAGCAGAACCACTTAACTAAGAAAACAGACCGCTTAATTCGTTATACAACCGCTAAGAGATTTAGTCACTCCATTCCTATGTAAGAATTCTTATTATGTAGCTGCGGGCAGTTCTCTCTCAGATTCGCTTAAATCATTCTCTGCTGTCCCGCATTACTCTTTGGCTGTTCGGTCTTGCCTGAAAAAAAGGTGTCTCATGAACAAAAATACATTTTTAAAGCACGTACCTTGGGTGATCCTCGGGATTATTGGTGCTTTTTGTCTTTCAGTGGTTGCACTTCGTCGTGGGGAACACGTCAGTGCGCTGTGGATAGTTGTTGCTTCTGTTGCTGTTTATTTAGTTGCTTATCGTTATTATAGTCTTTATATCGCTCAAAAAGTGATGAAATTGGATCCAACGAGAGCAACACCTTCTGTTGTCAATAATGACGGTTTGAACTACGTTCCAACTAACCGTTACGTTTTATTTGGTCACCACTTTGCGGCTATCGCAGGTGCGGGTCCTTTGGTGGGGCCAGTACTTGCTGCGCAAATGGGATATTTACCGGGTACACTTTGGCTATTAGCTGGGGTTGTGCTTGCGGGTGCAGTACAAGACTTTATGGTGCTGTTTATTTCAACACGCCGTAATGGTAACTCACTTGGTGAGATGATAAAGAAAGAGATGGGTCCAATTCCGGGTACTATCGCGTTATTCGGCTGTTTCCTTATCATGATCATCATTCTTGCAGTGCTTGCACTTATTGTTGTTAAAGCATTAGCAGAAAGCCCATGGGGAGTATTCACTGTTTGTTCAACAGTACCGATTGCCCTGTTTATGGGGATCTACATGCGCTATATCCGCCCAGGCCGTGTTGGTGAAGTCTCTGTGATCGGTATTGTATTACTGGTTGCTGCGATTTGGTTTGGTGGTGTTATTGCTCACGACCCATACTGGGGACCTGCGTTAACCTTTAAAGATACAACCATCACCTTTGGTCTTATTGGTTATGCTTTTGTGTCCGCATTACTGCCAGTTTGGTTGATCCTAGCACCTCGCGATTACTTAGCGACGTTCCTGAAGATCGGGGTTATTGTTGGTTTAGCCGTTGGGATTGTGATCCTAAACCCTGAACTGAAAATGCCTGCGGTTACTCAATATGTCGATGGTACAGGTCCATTATGGAAAGGAGCTTTATTCCCATTCTTATTTATTACTATCGCTTGTGGTGCTGTTTCTGGTTTCCACGCACTGATTGCTTCAGGTACAACACCTAAGCTTATCGCCAATGAAATGGATGCGCGTTTTATCGGTTATGGTGCAATGTTAATGGAATCATTCGTTGCAATCATGGCGTTAGTGGCTGCATCTATCATTGAACCCGGTCTATACTTTGCAATGAATACACCACCAGCAGGTTTAGGTATTACTATGCCGAACCTCCATGAGTTAGGTGGTGAAAATACCGCAGTTATTATGGAGCAGTTAAGAGAAGTTACTGTACATACTGCTGCAACGGTGAGTTCATGGGGCTTTGTTATTTCGCCAGAAGAAATTCTACAAACGGCGAAAGACATAGGTGAGCCTTCTGTATTAAACCGTGCTGGTGGTGCGCCGACCTTAGCCGTGGGTATTGCGATGGTATTCCATAAAATCATTCCTGCTGCGGATATGGGCTTCTGGTATCACTTTGGTATCTTGTTCGAAGCGCTCTTTATTTTAACAGCGTTAGACGCAGGTACACGTTCTGGACGCTTTATGTTCCAAGACTTGATAGGTAACTTTATCCCTTACCTGAAGACAACAAACTCATTCATTCCGGGTGTGATTGGTACAGCGGGTTGCGTAGGATTATGGGGATATCTGTTATATCAAGGTGTTGTTGACCCATTAGGCGGAGTGAAAAGCTTGTGGCCACTGTTTGGTATTTCAAACCAAATGTTAGCCGCGGTTGCTCTGGTATTAGGTACTGTTATTTTAATTAAGATGAAACGTACTAAATATATCTGGGTGACAGTTGTTCCAGCAGTATGGTTATTAATTTGTACAACATGGGCGTTAGGTCTGAAACTTCTTAGTGATGATCCACAAATGGAAGGTTTCTTCTACTTAGCAAATGAATACAAAGCGAAGATTTTAGCGGGTGGTGCCGACTTAACTGCAGCTGAAATTACCAATATGAATCATATTGTTATTAATAACTACACCAATGCTGGCTTAAGTATTCTGTTCTTAGTGGTTGTTTACAGCATCATTTTCTACGGTTTCCGTACTGCAATGAAAGCACGTAAAACCCCAGAAGAAACAGCACAAGAAACACCGTATGTGCCTATGCCAAAAGATGTAAAAGTGTCTTCAGGTCACTAATTTAGGTTGGTAGGTAAAATCCCCCGCTCTGGCTTGCTAGGGCGGGGCTTAGGAGAAACTTATGTTTGGTAATTTAGGACAAGCTGGAAAATATCTAGGACAAGCAGCCCGTATGCTAATAGGTATTCCTGATTACGATAATTATGTGCAACACATGAAGGATAACCACCCAGATAAGCCGGTTATGACCTATAACGAGTTTTTCCGTGAGCGTCAGGAAGCCCGTTATGGCGGTGGTGATGGTAAAGGCGGTTTTCGCTGTTGCTAATGATCCGTAAAGGAGATAAATGATGGAACCTATTGCAGTGACAATACTGACCGGTTTTTTAGGATCCGGAAAAACAACACTGTTACGCCATATGCTTAATGAAAAGCATGGTTATAAAATTGCTGTTATTGAAAATGAATTTGGTGAAGTACCTATTGATGATGAAATCATTGGTGATAGAGCCACTCAAATAAAAACACTGACCAATGGTTGTATTTGCTGTAGTAAATCGAATGAATTAGAAGACACACTATTAGACTTATGTGACAGTCTAGATCGTGGTGAAATCGAGTTTGATAGATTAGTTATTGAATGCACGGGTATGGCTGATCCTGGCCCTATTAGCCAAACATTCTTTTCTCATGAGATCATCTGCCAGCGCTACTTATTAGATGGCATTATCACGCTTGTGGATAATGTTCACGCTCAACAACAACTGGATCAATTTACGATTGCACAATCACAAATTGGTTATGCTGATCGCATTCTGTTAACGAAAACAGATATCACGCCAGCCTCTCCTGAATTAATGGCTCGATTAAGACGTATTAATGCCAGAGCACCAGTACATACCGTTATTCATGGGCAAGTTGATTTAGGACTCCTGTTTAACGTAAAAGGTTTTATGTTGAACGATAATCTCGATGTAAAACAGCCTTTGTTTCGTTATCAGGCGGATAAGCAAGATGATATCAGTTCGATTGTGTTAAAATTCGACTATCCCGTTGAGTTACAAGAAGTTTCAGACGTAATGGAAAAATTATTATTAAGCTTTGCTGATCATCTTTTACGTTATAAAGGGATATTAAATATTAAAGATCAGCCTAATCGTTTGCTATTCCAAGGGGTACAACGTCTTTATAGTGCTGATTGGGATAGACCGTGGAATGACGATGAAATACGTCAAAGCACATTGGTCTTTATTGGTATTCAATTACCAGAAGAAGAGATAAGAGCCAATTTTGATGCATTGATGCCTAGTATTGAAGAGAAGGCTAATTAACCGAATACCCTGTAGTGAGTGTTAGAATGTAGTAAGAAGTCACCGTAGTAGCCGTAAATAGCAGTAACGAATATTGATAAGCTCCTGACTTGAGGAGGATCCTGTTCCTAGGATCTTATGTTTTACCCCCATAATACGGGTTATTATGGGGGTACTTTTTAAACACTCAAATTAGCCATTAGCAACGGCTTTATATTCCATGATCTCAATAATTTGAACATCAGTATGTTGCATTGCACGGCTTGCTAATGCACATAGATTTTCAATTGTAGAATCCACATCATGAGCGACAATGCCGTCATTACCTGTCACATAAGTGTTGTCTAGCGCCATTAACACGGCTTTATACGCTGCACTCGCTCCAGTTGAGACTTTCATCGCACAGCTATTTGAGGCGCCATCACAAATCACACCACTGATATCACCAATCATGCTACTAATTGCCATAGCCATAGAATCGTAACGTTCATCCATTAGCCATGCAATTGCACCCGCCGCTCCCATTGATGCGGTTGTTGCTGCACATAATGCAGATAATGCAGGAAATTTATGGTGAATATAGATAGCCAGTAAATGAGAAAGCATTAATGCTCTTGCCATTTTCTCTTCGCTAACATGTAAATATTCAGCAACCACCACAACAGGCATCGTTGCAGCAATACCTTGGTTACCTGAACCTGAGTTACTCATTGCGGGTAAAACGGCGCCCCCCATACGTGCATCCGATGCGGCAGAGGTACGGATCATAATTTCTGATAATAAATCTTTTGCTAATAAGCCACGCTGTTGTTGGCGTTGTAAAGTTTGTCCAATATGTAAACCATAAGTATTGCTCAAACCTTCTTTTGATAACGCATCATTTAAGTGTGCTGATTCAAGGATAAAAGAAATGTCTTCTACGGGCGTTTGAGTAACAAACTGGTAAATCTCTTGGGTATTGGTTTGGGTCAACGTTTCTTTTATTTCGCAAGGTGATGCAGATTGTTCTGCATCAGTACAAGTGTTATCAAGAACAATATGACCGTTATGAATGATTTTAACAATATTAGTGTGGTTACCTGCAATAATGACTGTTGCGCTATTTTCGCCATCTTCAACAGTCACTTCGCTATATAGCACTTCTTGGCACGCTTTTTTAATCGAAACAGTCACAATGCCTGCCGCTAATAATGCTTTGCTTTGCTCTACGTGCTCTGATGTTGCATTCTTTAATACTTCAAGACCTGCTTTACAATCACCGCCCACAGCACCTAAGCTTGCGGCAATAGATAATCCCACCATGCCCGTACCAGGTACGGTTACACCCATACCGTTTTTCATTAAATTAGGAGAAACTTCTGCGCTAATGCGGGTAATCGCGTGTTGTAGGTAACTTGCTGCTGTTGCAGCCGCTAATGCAAGCGAAATAGGTTCTGTACAACCTAAAGCGGGTTTTACTTGTTGTTTAACTGCCGCTATCAATATTTTCCAACGAGAAGATAATTGTTTTTTCATTGCATGCATCCAATAAACAGTATGAGAATTCAATGGGTTATTCTATTTTTAATACCATCATCATACTGAATTTATTGGAGAAAGTTTTTTCTGAATTTACTAACATTGTTCAAATGTTGAGAAAATATTACCCTTTATATCTTCTATATTGGTAATTTTTTCCACATAAGATAAAGGTAAATGTTTTGGCTCTTTAATGTCATTTATCCGTGCAAGAGATGATGCTTTTGTCTCTAAATATATAAAGATGAGGGGATGAAAAAATACAAGTGAGTAAGATTATTTAAGAAATTAATGGTGAGATGAAATAAAAAGGCAATAGAACGAATACACAATTCTATTGCTAGTATAATTATCATACTTAATGTGGGCTAACTCAGAGTTGTTAAAATAAAAATAATGAGTGGGTAATTCAATATCATATATTTATTTTAACAAAATCAGATAATAGGCTCATTTTTTTTTAGTGTATAAGAATTAATGCTTTATTATTTGTTAATTATTTTCATTCATGTATAGATTTAATGGAT
>NZ_MIIZ01001276.1:0-29611 GCF_001743005.1 Shigella sp. FC1967
GGTTGTACTGGTAGCGTATACAATAAAGAAAAAGACTGTAACTACGACTACTTACTGCACCCTGCTGTTTCTATTTCTAAAATTATTGGCGGTTGTGGCGACACAAGCAAATAAGATTTAAGAAATAAACGTATTCATAAACTACATTCTGACTCATTGTTGCTAAGAAAGAATGTAGTTTTTATTTTCCTTTTTAAGGATCAAATTAAATTCTATTAAACCAATCACTGTTTTATTAATTATTTAAATATAACCACTTTATTATTTATATTCTCTTTATTACATTCTTTTTCTTTCATTCCCACTGATTAAAGTCATTCATTTTTTTTGAATACCATCAACAAATTCCCCCTATTTTGTTCATCTCGCGAACACTTTATGATCAACCTCATTAAGAAATCGCAATAATCTGTATTACCTCCTTCTGTGTCTTGGTTATTGCGGTTTCTTTCCTTAACTCGGAGAACAATCATGACTATCAGACAGATTAATCATATTTATTCGGCGCCAAATTCACACTGGGTAGGTAATGGCTTTCCAGTCAGCACCTTATTTTCCTATCAGGAAAATGGTGAGAAACATAGCCCGTTTCTGCTGATGGATTATGCCGAGCCAACACTGTTTAAACCTGTTACCAATGCCCGTGGTGTAGGGGCTCATCCTCATCGTGGATTTGAAACCGTGACAATCGCTTATCAAGGCGAAGTCTCTCACCATGACTCTAAAGGTCATGCAGGTACTATTACCGCAGGTGATGTGCAATGGATGACTGCCGCTTCGGGTATTTTGCATAAAGAGTATCACTCTGAAAAAATGACCAAAGCAGGCGGTGTTTTGGAAATGGTACAACTTTGGGTGAATCTGCCAGCAGCGTACAAAATGACACAGCCTCGTTATCAGGCGCTGAAAGCAGAGGATATCCCTCATGTTGAATTACCGAATAACCAAGGTTATGTCAGAGTGATTGCGGGTGATTACGCCAATACACAAGGTGTCGCAATGACCTACTCACCGCTAAATGTGTGGGATCTGCGTTTAAATCGCGCAGGTGTTTCACATTACCGTATTCCAGAAGGTCACAATGCAATGCTGTTTGTGGTGAAAGGTGCGGTACATATCAATGACAGTGAAATTGCACGCCAACACGATATGGTAGTGTTAGATAATCATGGCGATACACTGACATTAGAATCAATGGGTGACACCATTGTTTTAATTCTAACGGGTAAGCCGATTAATGAACCTATTGCAGGCCAAGGGCCTTTTGTGATGAACACTCAAGAAGAGTTACAACAAGCTTTTGATGATTATGACAATGGCATATTTGGTGTAATGAATTAATGACCTTCCCCTAAAACCAATAACACCAGTCACAAAGCAATACTTTTGTGGCTGGTGCTATTATTTTGCACTGATAACTCAGGTACAAGGGACAACATTTAGCAAAAATTAATGTAAGCGAGATGACTTATCAGACTCTTCTTCTTCGCCGTCTTCGTCTTCACCGTCTTCATCATCATACTCTGCGTCAGGATCTTCAAAATAAGTCCCCCAACCATCGTAATAGACACCCATTTTTTCAGCTAAATTCATTAATTGCTCAACTTGGGCATCAATAAGTTCAGCATTCAAACCACTTTCACTCACTGCATCAAAACAAACTAAGATCTCACCTGATTCGACTTCGATTTCCTCAGGCTCAGTGACTTCGTAACCTAATTTAAAGACTTCAACTGCTGCTTTTTCTAGGGTTTCAAAATTTTCACAAGAAATATGGTGCTCAATGGCATACAGTGCATCAGGATCACTGCCATCTTCCAGTAATTCTTCAATAATAAGACGTGTTTCTTCACGTTGTTCTGCTAATTCTTTGCTGTCCGCCATAATCATGCTCCGCAATAGTCTGAAAGGTATCTTCTTCATTCTCCCACAGGGCGAATCAACACTCCATACTTAATATGCCACCCTTATCGCAGACTGTTTAAATTAAAAGTTTTCCTTTAGGGGTTGATGATGAATATTTATTGATATAAATTGAATATAAATTCAATAATAGGATATTACGCTATGAACCCTTTTTATCAAAAATCATTCTTACGTTTACTTGATTTTTCACCTGCAGAAATTCAGCAACTACTTACATTGTCAGCACAATTGAAAAAAGCTAAAAAATCAGGTCAGGAAACGCAATATCTTACTGGAAAAAATATCGCACTGATTTTTGAAAAAGACTCAACACGTACCCGTTGTGCATTTGAAGTTGCTGCCTTTGATCAAGGCGCAAGAGTGACTTATTTAGGAGGCGGAAGCCAAATTGGGCATAAAGAATCGATAAAAGATACCGCTCGAGTACTAGGCCGTATGTATGATGGTATTCAGTATCGGGGTTACGGTCAAAAAACGGTAGATGCCCTTGCTCAATATTCAGGTGTACCTGTTTGGAATGGTTTAACTAATGAATTTCACCCAACACAGTTATTAGCTGATTTACTCACTATCACTGAACATCAAGCTAAGCCGTTATCAGAAACGATCTTTGCTTACCTTGGTGATGCTCGTAATAACATGGGAAATACCCTACTGGAAGCGGCGGCATTAACGGGTATGGATTTACGCCTCGTTGCCCCTAAAGCATGTTGGCCAGAAGCAAATTTAGTGGCGCAATGCCAAGAGATTGCCAAGAAGAATGGTGGAAATATCACACTCACTGAAAATGTTGCTGAAGGCGTTAAAAATGCGGATTTTCTTTACACTGATGTGTGGGTTTCTATGGGTGAACCGAAAGAAGTTTGGCAAGAGCGTATTGCTTTACTCAAGCCTTATCAGGTCAATATGGATGTGATTAAATTAACAGGCAATCCAGACGTTAAATTCCTTCACTGTTTACCCGCTTTTCATGATGAAGAAACAACCATGGGTAAAGCATTAGCTGAAGAATTTAACCTATATGGGGGTTTTGAAGTTACGGATGAGGTTTTTGAATCAAAACACAGCATTGTATTTGATGAAGCTGAAAATCGTCTTCACACGATCAAAGCGGTGATGGTCGCTACCCTTGCCAATCCTTTCTAAAATACATAATCATGCAAAACACCTATTTTTTTTATTGATAAAAAATAGGTGTTTTCTTCGTTCAAACTCAAGCTTATTGATTTTTAAATTAAAAAATTTTTTTTTTGTAAAAAATAAAAGCAAACGCTTGCGTGCAACATTAAGATGCGTATAATGCGCCACAATTTGTCAGGAGGAAAGATGAAACAGCGCCTATTCCAATTTGTAACAAAAACAAGCACCTTAGCGGGTCGCAAGCGCATTCTCTTTTTTCCAATAGCCCAATTTTTTAAAACCCCTCTTATTGAGGGGTTTTTTTTGGCCTATAAAAAACCCTCTATCGCACAATTCATCGCTAAAGGAGAACTCTAATGACTAATCCGCTCTACCAAAAGCATATTATCTCCATCAATGATCTGGACCGAGAAGATTTGGAGTCTGTTCTTCACGTTGCTAATAAACTAAAACAGCAACCTAACAACGAATTGTTGAAAGACAAAGTGATTGCGAGTTGCTTTTTTGAAGCATCAACACGTACTCGCTTATCATTTGAGACAGCGATCCACCGTCTAGGCGCATCAGTTGTCGGTTTTTCTGATGGAAGCAACACTTCACTGGGTAAAAAAGGTGAAACATTAGCGGATACCATTTCGGTTCTTCGTACTTATGCTGACGCCATTGTTATTCGCCATCCTCAAGAAGGCGCAGCACGTTTAGCCTCTGAATTTGCGGGCGATATTCCAGTACTGAATGCTGGAGATGGTGCTAACCAACATCCAACACAAACTTTACTGGATTTGTTTACCATTCAAGAAACACAAGGTCGCTTAGATAATCTCAATATCGCAATGGTTGGTGATTTAAAATATGGTCGAACAGTGCACTCACTAGCACAAGCATTAGCGAAATTTACAGGCAATCATCTCTATTTTATTGCCCCTAAAGTACTCGCCATGCCAGAACATATTCTTCACTTACTGGACGAAAAAGGTGTTGAATATAGCCAGCATGAAACCGTAGATGAAGTCATGTCAGAGCTGGATATCCTCTATATGACACGCGTGCAGAAAGAGCGTTTAGACCCATCTGAATACGCAAATGTTAAAGCACAATTTATCTTGACCAGTGCAGACCTTGTGAATGTGAAAGAAAATCTCAAGATCCTACACCCACTACCACGTATTGATGAAATCACAACAGATGTCGATAAAACGCCTTACGCTTATTATTTCCAACAAGCAGGCAACGGTATCTATGCACGTCAGGCATTACTTGCCTTAGTTCTGAATAAAAACTTAGTTCTTTAATAAGGAGCACACCATGACACATGATCACAAACTAAAAGTTGAAGCTATCAAACGTGGGACTGTTATTGATCATATTCCAGCGCAGGTGGGCTTTAAAATTCTCTCCCTGTTTCGTTTAACTGAAACGGACGAAAGAATTACAGTCGGCTTTAATTTACCATCTGAAAACTTAGGCAAGAAAGACTTAATAAAAATTGAAAATGTCTTTTTAACCTCAGAACAAGCAAACCGTTTAGCAATGTATGCGCCTCAAGCAACTGTAAATATTATCGATGATTATCAAGTCGTTAATAAGATGGCATTAAGCTTACCAGAGCTACTTGAAGATGTAGTACCTTGTCCTAATAGCAACTGTATTAGTCATAACGAGCCAGTACAAAGTAGTTTCCGAGTAAAAAAACTGGCCTCAGATGTTGTATTAACCTGCAAGTATTGTGAAAAAGAGTTCGAACGCCACGCCGTCATTCGTTAATTCTTTTCACTCTCTGCCCGCAAGGGCAGATCATTTTTTTATAAAAATAGAATAATTATCTCTTAAAAGTCCCAAGACTATTTTTTAGTAAAAATAAAAATAGTCTATTTTTTCTTTTTTATAAAAAATATTACTATCACTTGCCCATTTTTATGGTTTAAAACCAGTGTTAACCCCCCCTCTAGCTCTACGTTTATTTTCTTTTTAGACTTGTAGACTTTATGATAAAGCCTGACATCTGTCATATTGCTAACCTAAAGCACTGGCTATAATAGCGCCACACTAATCGAATGTTAGCGTTAATCTTATAAAAACAGGAGTTTTACATGTCTTACGAAATTAATACCGATAAAGCCCCAGCAGCGATCGGCCCTTATGTACAAGGGGTTGATTTAGGTAATTTAGTGATCACTTCAGGTCAATTACCTGTTGATCCTGCAACTGGTGAATTTGTTTCTGATAATGCAGCGGAACAAGCTCGTCAATCTTTAGAAAACGTAAAAGCAATCATTGAAAAAGCAGGTTTAACTGTTGCTAATATCATCAAAACAACTGTTTTCGTAAAAGATTTAAATGATTTTGGTACAATCAATGCTGCTTATGAAGCATTTTTCAAAGAGCATAACGCGGCATTTCCTGCTCGCTCTTGTGTTGAAGTTGCACGCTTACCAAAAGATGCAAAAGTAGAAATCGAAGTTATCGCTATCCGTTAATTTCGTCTCGATAGCAAGCCATAAAAAGCAAAGGTCTCTTTATGAGCACTTTGCTTTTTTTATGTTCTCACTTTTTGATGAATAATTTATCACTTCTGTGTTTGGCACATATTTACAATTCAGCCAATCCCTCTTGATGCCTGATGTAGCAAAAATACCTTGATGTAGATCAGTTTTAATGAAGATTATTTCCCTTTCAATTACTACATATTGTGCTTTAATACACACCAACCTACAATATATAGTAATTATGCACATCTTATCCACAATAAGCCTGAATGCTGTGCCATCACCTGTTTTTATGGGATTTGAGCCTGTGGATAAATAATTAAGGAGCAAGATTGTGAAAACCATAGTGATAAAACGAGACGGATGTAAAGTCTCTTTTGACCAAACCCGCATCAGCGATGCTATCAAAAGAGCCGCCGTAGCTTGTGAGATCACTGATGATGATTATTGCGAATCCATCGCTCAATCTGTTTCACAATCTCTCGCAGGACGTTCGAATGTCGATATCCGTGAGATCCAAGACGCCGTAGAAAATCAGCTGATGGCTGGCGCACATAAAGATGTCGCCAGAGCCTATATTGAATACCGTCATGACCGAGATGTTGCTCGTGAGCAACGAGGAAGACTCACTCAGGAAATCCGAGGTCTTATCGAACAAAGTGATGTCTCTATTCTTCATGAAAATGCAAATAAAGACAGTAAGGTTATCCCGACCCAGCGCGATTTACTCGCAGGCATTGTGGCTAAACATTACGCAAAATTACATATCCTGCCAAGAGATGTGGTACTGGCTCATGAGCGTGGTGAAATTCATTATCATGATCTCGATTATTCACCGTTTTTCCCTATGTTTAACTGTATGCTAATTGACCTTAACGGCATGTTAAACAACGGCTTTAAAATGGGAAATGCAGAAATAGAACCCCCTAAATCTATTTCAACAGCAACAGCAGTAACTGCACAAATTATTGCACAAGTGGCAAGCCATATTTATGGCGGTACAACGATAAATCGTATTGATGAAGTATTAGCCCCATTTGTAAAATCAAGTTATGACAAACACTATAAAGTCGCGCAAGAATGGCAAATAGCTGATAAAGAAGCTTATGCTAATGCACGCACTGAAAAAGAGTGTTACGACGCATTCCAATCTTTAGAGTATGAAGTTAATACACTACATACTGCGAATGGACAAACACCATTTGTTACTTTTGGATTTGGTCTCGGTACCTCAAAAGAAGCCCGTCTAATTCAACGCGCTATTCTTGAAAATCGTATGGCTGGTTTAGGAAAAAACCGTAAAACGGCAGTGTTCCCTAAACTCGTTTTTGCCATCAAAGATGGCTTAAATCATAAATTTGGTGATCCTAATTACGATATCAAGCAGCTTGCTCTTGAATGCGCAAGTAAACGTATGTATCCCGATATCTTAAATTACGATCAAGTTGTTAAAGTAACAGGTTCATTTAAAACGCCAATGGGTTGCCGTAGCTTCTTAGGTGTTTACGAAGAAAATGGTGAGATGATCCATGAAGGTCGTAATAACCTTGGGGTCATCAGCCTAAACTTACCGCGTATTGCTATTGAAGCTAAAGGTGATGAAGCCACTTTCTGGTCACTACTTGATGATCGCCTCGAATTAGCGAAAAAAGCACTGATGACACGTATTGCGCGTTTAGAAAATGTCAAAGCCCGTGTAGCCCCAATCCTTTATATGGAAGGAGCGTGCGGTGTTCGCTTAAAAGCAGATGATAATGTAGCTGAAATCTTTAAAAATGGCAGAGCCTCAATCTCATTAGGTTATATCGGTGTCCATGAAACCATTAATGCACTGTTTGGCACTCAAACACACGTTTTTGATGATGAAACCTTAAGAGAAAAAGCGGTCGCCATTATTCATCGTCTACGTGAAGCAACCGATCAATGGAAAGCTGAGACAGGTTATGGATTTAGCCTTTACAGCACACCAAGTGAAAACCTCTGTGATCGCTTCTGTCGTTTAGATACGGCTGAATTTGGCATTATTCCTGGTGTTACAGATAAAGGTTATTACACCAATAGCTTCCACTTAGATGTTGAAAAGAAAGTAAACCCATACGATAAATTAGACTTTGAAGCGCCTTATCCTCCTTTAGCTAATGGAGGTTTTATCTGTTATGGCGAATACCCTAACCTACAACATAACCTTAAAGCGTTAGAGGATGTGTGGGATTACAGCTATACCCGAGTTCCTTACTACGGTACAAACACGCCAATTGATGAATGTTACGATTGTGGTTATACCGGTGAATTCTCTTGTACCAGTAAAGGGTTTACTTGCCCGCGTTGTGGTAATCATAATCCAGCAAGAGTCTCAGTTATTCGTCGTGTCTGTGGATATTTAGGCAGTCCAGACTCACGTCCATTTAATGCAGGTAAACAAGAAGAAGTTAAGCGTCGTGTAAAACATCTGGCAAATGGCCAGTTAGGTTAATAGTGTGAATTACCATCAATATTACCCTGTTGATGTAGTCAATGGCCCTGGTACTCGTTGCACCCTGTTCGTTGCAGGGTGCATTCATCAATGCCGAGGCTGTTATAACAAATCAACGTGGTCATTAACGTCCGGCAAACCTTTTACCCAAGAAATGGAAGATCAGATCATTGCTGATCTCCAAGACACTCGTATAAAACGGCAAGGATTATCACTTTCAGGTGGCGATCCCCTACACCCTCAAAATCTTTCTGCTATATTAAAATTAGTACTACGTATTAAAACGGAATGCCCTGATAAAGATATTTGGGTTTGGACTGGCTACTTACTGGCTGACTTAACCCCAGAGCAGCAAGAAGTTGTTAACCATATTAACGTACTGATTGATGGGAAGTTCGTACAAGAACTTTATGATCCCGCATTACTGTGGCGTGGTAGTAGTAATCAGGTGATCCATAAATTGAAGTAATACACATTGAATTAGCTGGAGGATGTATGCCTTTAAGTGATAATAAATATGTAAGCTTTTCTGAAGATCATGAACTGAACTACCATTTAAAAAAAATGGGGTAAGAAGCAGTCTAAAAGCGAATCGAGAACAACTCAGTGAAACTAGGCACCGAATTGAAAAAAGAAACTCGGTGCTAAACATCTCCAACATACTGAAATAGATGCTGAGATAGAAAAAAATCTTTCCTCATTTGAGTAATCCTTAAAAGCCCATTTATATAATGGGCTTTTTTCTCTTACCACTCTGACTTAATCACGCCAGTTATCAAATGCGAATCATTTTCAAAAAAGATAGTCAAAGAGATTAGTTTTGTTTTATTATTAACTCTCTTAACTATTCTTTTTATGATTGTATTTGATATGAAATTAGCAATTTTTTCTTTATTCTCAATAACTTTACTTTCAGGTTGTAGTAGTACTTGGGAACCTAAAGGTGCATCAGATTACACATTACAGGAAGCTAAAATGCTTTGTGAGTTTGATGCGAATACTCGCTACCCTATCCGCAAAGAAGTGCTACAACGTACCGTTTATCGTGATGTGCAAAAGACGTGTCGCAAAGATGATAAAGACCACTGTGGTGATAAAAAAACCTATACTGAACGTGTCCCTATGACAGAAAGCTATGTTGAAGACATAAACCAAGAAGACAGAAAAACCTTTTACACTTCTTGTATGTCTTTAAAAGGATGGGAACAGAAAAACCACTATTTTTGGGAATAGTCGAAAATTAAAAAAGAAATTTAATCACGCTGCCAATAGAGCTTAGTACCAAAACCTAGCTGATTATTGACCATCTTAATTTCTTGCAATTGCAGTTCCCATAAAGGCACATGGATGGCGGCTAATGCGACAGGAAAGCGTAAACAATAATGTTTTCTTGCGTTGATGTCGTCCTTACCTGTCAATAAAGAAACAGTCCCAGTAAATTGAATACCTTGCAATTCGGATACAACCATTTCTTGTGTGCTAATACTGCCTGCAACTAATAAATTTTTCTGCATCATTTGAGCATGCCGTGTTTTCTTTTCAGAAAGAAAAACAAGCCTCATCTGATTTTCATCAAACCAATAAAAACAATTCGCACACCAAATATCATCTACCGAGCACGTTGTGCATACGGTAAACACATGGTTGCCACTTATATATTGTTTAATTATTTTGATCGAGTCTAAGGAAGACATAATATACCTGTATAGATACAAAAAGAGACGCTGTTTAGTTGATAATTATATCACCAAAACGAGCGTCTTACCGCGTGTCTCTTATTACAGGCTATTTATCGTCAGCAGTGAAAATTAACGATAAATTTCAGCATTTACAGTGAGGTAATCATCACCTGTTGCACCAACAACTTTAAAACCTTTTGCGCCTTCATCTTTTGCGATTTGAGCAATTTTAGTTGTTAAACCATCTAGAGTATCACTACCTGTGATTGTGATATACTCACCATTAACTGAAGGACTTTTTGATACACTATCAGATGCCAGTGAACCGAATGAAATAGCACTTAAAGCTAATGTTGCAGCGATTAATGTAGATTTTTTCATAATAAACTCCAAATAAATTCTAATTTTGTTAGGTATCGCGGAGTGTCTCTCTGTGATGTGGATCATATTATGCGCTTTAATTTAACTTTAAAATTAGCAATAATTGCTGTTCAATTTTCAAAAAAAATTTGAATGTCTTTTTTTTTTAATAATAGTGTCTATTGTCACAAAATTTTTCACAACATATTGATATATCTAATAGATTTTATTTTGATAAACCGATAAATGACTCACTTAAAAAATTAAGAAGTATTATTTATCAAAAGAAAAAATAGCACAAAAAGGAAAAAATGATGACAGAGACAATATGGTCACTCTATATTGTTAGAAATCGTCTCGGTTCTCTTTATACAGGGATCACAACAAATGTTGAGAGACGTTTTCAACAACATCAGAATGGAACTGGCGCTAAAGCTCTGAAAGGCAAAGGTCCTTTATTACTGGCGTTTTATTGTCAAGTAGGAGATCGGCAACGTGCTTCTCAGCTTGAATACCAATTAAAGCAGTTGAAAAAGACACAAAAAGAAAAGCTGATCATTGACCAGCCTTCAGACATTGCACTGTATTTAATACAACTAAATAAATTTAGCTAAATTGGTCAAATAATGGTGAATAATTGACTAAACCATGGATATCATCAACATTGCCATTTTCTAACGTATAAAGCTGAAAAGCATCTTCTGTATCAGGCCATTTACAATGTAAACCCTGTGAGTTAGCTGGAATAAAACCTGATTTTTGATAGTACTCAGGATCCCCTAACACCACAACGGCACCGTAACCAAATTCATTTAGGCTATCTAACCCTTCATTAATCAGTTGACGTCCAATACCTTGTTTCTGGAAATCAGGTGCAACAGCCAGAGGTGCAAGCCCAACCCACTGGCAATCTTTTCCATCAATATCAACAGGTGTAAAACCGATATAGCCAACCAATTGGCCTTCATCGCTAATTGCCACCATACCTAATGTTAATAACCCTTCTTCACGTAAATGCCCGACTAAATCTGCTTCAGCGCCTGTCGGAAACGCTTGACGTAAAAGGTTATCAATTGCAGGAATATCAACGGGAATTTCAACACGTATTAGCATGAAGTTGAGCTCAGTTCATGGCTGCGCAAAGTGTCTTCATTTTCTTCTTGAAGCCCACTTTTTACAAACTCAGCCAGTTGTAATAAACCAAAACGCAACACAGACGGCATTGAGTCTAATTCAATTGCATCCATCAGGTTCTTAACATATAACCCAAGTTCTGTATCACCCTCAATTTGTAGACGACGTTGGAAAAATAAGGTGTCAGGATCTTCTTTGCGAGCAGCAATTAAAATCAGATCATTCGCATTTCCGCTAAAGCTGACATCTTCTTTTTCTAAGCGACTGACCACTAATTTATCATCACGAACACTGATAAACCACTGTAAATGTAAGTCTCTTATCTCAACTTTTAGCCATTTATCTTCTAAAAAATGTAAATCACCCTCAGCTAATGATTCACGAAACTGCCAACTTAAAAACTGTTCTAAGATATCGCGTTGCAAAGCAAATGGCGTAACTTGTAAAGGGTAACGTAAAAAACGAGGTCCCTCTTTAACCAAATGGGTACGAATTTTGTTAAACACGTTCGGACTCCTATAAATAAAATTATGGGCTATTGTGCCAGATATAGACAGATATTCTGCGATCCTATATCAATATTCAGTTAATCCGTTGTTCACATTTTGAGTTCTTTGATTTTACTTAAGCAAAAAACAGCGTTCTCTGCCCTAAATCAAAACCTTTTTTTTATCTTGCTCATTACAATTTCTGATCATTCTTAATTTCTAAAGGGAAGTGAAGATGGAATTGCTGTGCCCTGCGGGTAACTTACCTGCCTTAAAAGCGGCCATAGATAATGGTGCGGATGCCGTTTATATCGGCTTAAAAGATGATACTAATGCAAGACATTTTGCAGGTCTAAATTTCACAGAAAAGAAGTTACAAGAAGCGGTTAATTATGTTCATCGCCACCAGCGAAAATTGCATATCGCAATAAATACCTTTGCTCACCCCGATGGGTTTGAACGCTGGCAAAAAGCCGTTGATATGGCGGCATCTTTAGGTGCTGATGCGCTGATCTTGGCGGATATCGCCATGTTAGAGTATGCTGCCGAGCGTTATCCTCATATTGAACGTCATGTTTCGGTACAAGCTTCTGCAACCAATACACAAGCGATTGCGTTTTATCAACGTAACTTCGATGTGGCGCGCATTGTTCTTCCCCGTGTTCTATCTATTCATCAGGTCAAACAATTAGCACAAACTAGCCCAGTACCTTTAGAAGTTTTTGCCTTTGGTAGCTTATGTATTATGGCTGAAGGTCGATGCTATCTTTCTTCTTATTTAACAGGTGAATCTCCAAATACCGTAGGTGCTTGCTCTCCTGCCCGTTTTGTACGCTGGCAACAGACACCACAAGGAATGGAATCTCGCCTTAATGAGGTGCTTATCGACCGCTATTCACCCAATGAAAATGCAGGTTACCCAACATTATGTAAAGGACGCTATTTTGTTGATGATCACTGTTATCACGCATTAGAAGAGCCAACAAGCCTCAATACGCTTTCTCTATTACCTGAGCTGATAGCGATGAATATTGCATCCGTTAAAATTGAAGGTCGTCAACGTAGTCCCGCTTATGTCACAGAGGTCGCAAGAGTTTGGCGCGCGGCAATTGATCAATGTAAGAAGGATCCTCAAGGCTTTAACACGGATCCACGTTGGATGAACGCATTAGGAAAAATGTCAGAAGGGACACAAACAACATTGGGTGCTTATCACCGTAAATGGCAATAATAAGGATAAGAAAATGAAATATGCATTAGGATCTGTACTTTATTATTGGCAAAAAGAAACACTTGAAGCGTTCTATGAAAAAGCAAAACAGAGTGATGCTGATATCATTTATTTAGGTGAAACGGTTTGTAGTAAACGTCGGGAGACCAAGCCACAAGATTGGATAAATCTCGCCAAAGAAGTCGCTAAAAGCGGTAAGCAAGTGGTTCTTTCGACCTTAGCATTATTACAAGCCCCCTCTGAATTAAAAGAAATTGCTAAATTAGTTGATAACGGTGAGTTTTTAGTTGAAGCACATGATTTTGGTGTGATCAATATGCTTTATGAACGGCATCTTCCTTTTGTCGCAGGCCACGGGCTTAACTGCTACAACGCTTATGCACTACGTTTATTATATAAACAAGGCATGATGCGCTGGTGTATGCCCGTTGAGCTTTCGCGCGAATGGTTAAATAATCTTTTAAATCAATGTGAAGAATTAGGTATTCGCAATAAGTTTGACGTTGAAGTACTGGCTTATGGGCATCTTCCTTTAGCTTATTCAGCGCGCTGTTTTACGGCTCGTTCTGAAAATCGCGCTAAAGATGATTGTGAAACCTGCTGTCAAAATTATCCTCAAGGCCGTGAAGTACGCTCACAAGAAAATCAGCAAGTATTTGTTCTTAATGGTATTCAGACACAAAGTGGCTATTGTTATAACTTGGGTAACGATCAAACATCAATGGCAGGACTAGTCGATATTATCCGCTTATCTCCTGAATCTGACGCTATTTTTGATACCTTGAAACAATTTCGCCAAAATGAACAGGGTCAACAACCACTGACAACTGTTCATCACCATGATTGTAATGGTTATTGGCGTAAGTTAGCAGGATTGGAATTGGTAGAATAAAAATATTTTAGTAAATCATAACATGATGAAATAAAAAGCCCTTAAGGGCTTTTTATTTTGATTCGCCACGATGATGTAACCAATGTTTAAATTGGTGCGTAATATGTCTTAATTCCCCATTACGTAACATGCCCACTAGTACGCCTAATACAGTGTAAATCACACCTAAAACCAGCATCATCACGATATCACCCAATATGCTTTGGAATGATAGTCCCATTTGATTAATCCCTGCCATGGCATTGACTGCCCATGTAGACGGTAATGCAGATGAAATGGCAAATACCCAGTCAGGCATCGCTTGTAAAGGCCAAATCGTGCCGGAAATATAGAATACGGGGGTTGTGACAAATGCCAGTGTCAGATAAATCATCTCGACACTGCGTAAGCATTCTGTAATTAACTTGCCGAGACCTAATACTGCCAATAGGAATGGGAAAGTGAGCATCCATACTTGGTAAAGCGGAGCCTCTTGCCGATAACCTAATACCCAAGGCCATAATGCAAAGAATACCGCAGATAAAAATAACCAAATAGGGATAAGTGCCGATAATGCCCCTAAATAAACCGCTAAAGGTGGCTTTCCTTTTGGCGTACTCCTGACGGCAATACTGACACGCACACAGGCAATTAAAAGGGAGTGTTGCAATAACATCACTAATAATCCTGGGAAAATAATCGCAGCAAAACTTACTCCAGGGTTATACATCGCAATGGTTTCACCCTGAATGGGCTTTAATAGAATTTTTGATTGTTCAACACTAAAGCCTGCATTTTGTAAAATGCGCCCATTGTAAGAATCTAATAACCGTTGATAAGCCAACATCAATTCCTGCTGAATTTGCCCGCTGGCAAGGCGGTTTGTGGCGTCACCGAAGACTGGCACAGTGACATTTTTACCATTAAGTAGTTTTTTCTCGAAATCAGTTGGAATAATAATGATGGCAAAAAGCTCACGCATAATCATATCATGGCGCGCTTCATCTAAATTATCGTAGTTCTTAATGCTTAATTTTGGTGTCGAGTTTAATGCTCGAATAAGTGAATAACTTGCTGGGCTATGATCTTGATTAATCACCGCCACAGGCAAATCCCATAAAACAGGTTTGGCATACACCAAACTCATAATGCATAGGGAAACGATAAGTAGCATCCACATGGGTTTTTCTAACATCCCCAATAGAACACGCTTAAAAGTTTGAAAGTACATCTGCATCATGCAACACCTACCTGTAATTCCAATCGTTTAAAAATACGTTTGCGAACCAAGAAGGCGATAGCAAAAGGATAAATCAGCAAAAGTGAACAAACATATAAAATACCTTGTAATGATACTTCTCTTAAGAAGATATCAAACATCGCATTTAAGGCGTGCGTTAATGGTTCTAAATTAGAAATAATCTGTGCAGGTAAAATCATGGAAAGTTCAGGTACAGCCATGCCTGAAAATGCCAATGCAATACTCACCAACATACCAATCATACTGTATGCCGTTATCGCACTATTAGTAAACGCAAAGAGTAGCAATCCCACACTTTGAGCGGCAATAATATAGAAAAATCCCACTAACACCATATATAGCGGATTACCGTTCACTTTCGCTCCCGAAAAATGCACTAATGCGGCTAATTCAACAATTAATAACGTTAAGAAAAACAGGGTGTAAGGTGCAAGCTTACCAATCAGTGCAAAGGTGAAGGGTTTAATATTCAATAGCATATTACCGCGCGACAATGAATAAATCGTGCAGGTCACGACAAATAGCTGGAGCATATGGATCGTAGCCGCAAATTGCTGATAATAAATATAGCTACCACTCGCATTAAATAAACTGTCATAAGAGAGAGTGACTTGTGCTAATGGTGGAACAGGTTTATTCATTTCTTGAGCTAAAACAGTGCGATACTGCGCATTCAGCTCTGCTATTAGTCCACTAAAATCCTGTATTGCATAGCTCCCAGCAGCGTAATACAAGCCGTTGTAATACATGCGTGTGGTGGGTTGTTTTCCAGCTAAGACCTTACTTTCAAAGTGTCTAGGAATGGTCAGTATTGCATAATCCTTCGCACTACCAAGCCGCTCCATTGCTGTCCGAGGGTTTCCATCTAGCGTATTTAATTGTGCATGAGAGCCTGCATTTAAGTCTCTGATCAATGTTCTCGATAATGGGCTATTGTCATTATTGATCACTGAAACTGGCAAATTCAGCAATGTACCTTCAGAAAAATTAGCACTGATTAACGTGAATAACATCAATGGAAATAGCCAGCTTAGCCAGTGAAAAACAGGGCTACGAACCGCCATATGCGTTTCTCGTGAAAATGCGCTACTAAAGCCACGCCAAGCTGCCTTTACTCTCATTGTTTGTCCTTATTTATCCCAACGCCATAATGCACTCATACCAGGGCGAAGCCCTTCAATTGGCGTCACTGGATACAGTCGGATCTCAAACGTTTTTAGATCGAAATCACCCGTTGCTCTTGTCGCTCTTTTTGTTGCGTAGTCTCCCATTGGAGCGATATAGCGAATTTCAGCTTCTATCTCTTTGTTACCTAATGCAGGAACCATAATCGTAATGCGATCACCTTTGCGAATATCCGCTAAGATATCTTCACGAAGGTTATAAACAAAATAGGCATCAGGAATACGAATAAGGGTTGCAAGTGGGCTATTGGCATTAAAAAGCTCACCAATTTCCGCCGGAATAGGTCCCACTTCACCATCAACAGGTGCTTTAACTTGTAAATCCTCTTGCTGGATCTTCAATTCGATAAGCTGTTGTTCTGCTTGTTGTACTGCTGCTGTATATTTATGGCGTAATTCAATACGATCGCCATTTTTAGCTTCATCCAATTCTGCTTGTGCACCTTTGACTCGTTGTGATGCAACATCACGACTACGGCGCGCATTATCCAGCTCTGTCGCGGATACATAACCTTGGTTAGCCACTGCGCTGATACGCTGATAATCTCTTGCCGCATTAGCTGCTTCTACTTTGGCTTGAGATAACATTGCTTCTAGGTTACGAATGCTCTCTTCTCTTGTGCCGTGTAATGACAAATCTAATTGAGCTTGAGCTTGTGCTTTAGCCGCCTCAAGTGCAGCAACTTGAGCATTGAGTTCAGGGCTTTCTAATGTGATCATTAATTGCCCTTTTTTGACATCATCACCTCGCTCTATATGGCGTTCAATAACACGACCTTTCGCTTTAGAGGCAACAATCACTTCTGGTGCATCAACTTCTCCTTGCAATAATAAATATTGATTATGCGCACGGAAAAGTACGGCTAATGCAATGAGTATTAGCATTAATAAAATAAGATAAATGGCTCTTTTTTTCATATAACGATTAGACCTTAATAGTGAAGTAGAACACTCACTGACAGAGTTATATTACACAATAACTCAGAATTTCTTTAAGAATTTTGTGCGCCAGATCACTGACGTAAAGGAATATTTTCTTTGATAGTGCGATTAAGTTATTCTTATATCAAACTTTATCGCCTAATTAATATCCCCGTTTTATCTGAACTTTTTATATTTATCCAGATAGAAAAGAGAACGGTACTCATATTTATGTATGAATTTGATCTTATTTTGCTGTTATTACAGCAAAATGTGTGTTTATTTAATTATTGCTTGGTTTTTAAGCAAAACACCTCTATTCACGCCACTTTTGCAGGTCACAATAAAACTACCACATAAATTGATGTGTTACGTCATATTCTCTATTTTCTGCATTATGGGTACCTATTTTGGGCTACATATTAATGATTCTATTGCTAATACACGTGCTATTGGCTCTGTCTTAGGTGGGTTGCTAGGTGGTCCTTACGTCGGCTTTCTCGTCGGTTTTACGGGAGGGTTACACCGCTATTCACTCGGAGGTATGACTGCGTTTAGCTGTATGGTATCGACCATTGTCGAGGGATTAATTGGCGGATTAGTTCACCGTTATTACGTAAAACACGGGCAGATGCATCGAATATTTAACCCATGGACAGCGGCAGTCGTTACCTTCTTTGCTGAAATAATACAGATGAGCATCATCCTATTATTGGCTCGTCCGTTTAATGAAGCACTTGCTTTAGTGAAAGATATTGCCGCCCCGATGATCGTAGCAAATACGGTGGGTGCAGCGATGTTTATTCGAATATTACAAGATAGACGCGCGATATTTGAAAAATATACCAGCGCATTCTCAGCTCAAGCATTAAAAATCGCTGTTTGCACTGAAGGTATTTTACGTAAAGGATTTAACCAAGATAATAGCACCCGTGTGGCAAAAGTGATTTATCAGGAGTTGAGGGTCAGTGCGGTTGCCATTACAGATAGAGAAAAACTGCTCGCTTTTATTGGCATCGGTGCTGATCACCATTTACCAGGTACACCTATTTCCTCAGTTCAATCCAAGCAAGCCATCAATAATAATGAAGTTGTCTATGCTGATGGCAATGAAACCCCTTATCGTTGTACGCTTTCCCCTCATTGCAAGTTAGGCTCAACCTTAGTTATTCCCCTAAGAGGGGAAAATAATCAAGTCATTGGCACAATAAAGCTTTATGAGGCTAAAAATCGCCTATTTAGTTCTATTAATCGTACCTTAGGTGAAGGCATCGCCAGTCTATTATCTGCACAAATTCTAGCGGGACAATATGAGCGAAATAAGCAATCTCTTTTAGAATCAGAGATTAAACTCTTACATGCTCAAGTGAATCCTCACTTTCTTTTTAATGCACTAAATACATTACAAGCGGTTATTCGCCGTGATAGCGAACAAGCAAATCAGCTTGTGCAATTTCTCTCTGCGTTTTTTCGTAAGAATTTAAAAAGACCAGAAGCCGTGGTGACATTAAGTGACGAAATTGAGCATGTAAATGCCTATTTGCAAATCGAGAAAGCGCGTTTTCAGGAACGTTTACAGATTGATATTCAGATTCCGGAAAGCTTAGCGAATGCTCGTTTACCTGCTTTTTCACTTCAACCTATGGTCGAAAATGCAATTAAACATGGAACGTCACAGTTATTAGACACAGGAAAGATTACAATTAGAGCACATCAAGAGCATCATTTAATCATTATCGAAATTTGTGATAATGCCGGACTTTACCGTCTTCAATGCCCATCGCATCAATTAGGCTTAGGCATGAGACTAGTGGATAAGCGATTAAAATTACGCTATGGCGAGCTTTATGGTGTTTTAGTGGAATGCCAAGCCGATGAATATACAAAGGTGAAAATTTGCTTACCTCTCGAAAAAAGCATGGATGACGTTACATTATAATGAATATATTAATCGTTGATGATGAGCCGTTGGCTCGTGAAAACTTACGTTGTTTACTTGAAGTTGAAAAAGATATTCATATAGTTGGTGAATGCAGTAATGCGATTGAAGCCATAGGAGAAATACATCGCAAAAAGCCCGATGTGGTTTTTCTTGATATTCAAATGCCTCGTATTACGGGTCTTGAAATGGTCACCATGCTTGATCCTGAACATCGCCCTTATATCGTCTTTCTCACCGCATTTGAAGAGTATGCCATTCAGGCTTTTGAAGAGCACGCCTTTGATTATCTACTCAAACCATTAGAGCAAGAGCGCCTAACAAAAACATTAAATCGTCTACGCCAAGGTAATAAGCAGAATATTGATCTCCTCACACCGCCTGAAGAGCGGTTAAAATGTATACCATGTACAGGTCATAGCCGTATTTGGTTAATGCCAATTGATGAAGCGGTATTTGCAACATCAAGACTCAGCGGTGTTTATGTCACCAATAATCAAGGCCAAGAAGGTTTTACAGAATTAACATTACGCACGTTAGAAACACGGACACCATTAGTCCGTTGCCATCGCCAATATTTAGTCAATATGGATTATGTTAATGAGATTGTTTTTGGCGATAATGGGCAGGCCGAATTGATATTAAATAATAACAGCCAAATTCCTGTTAGTCGTCGATATCTAAAACCGTTAAAAGAAGCGATTGGTTTGAGTTAATAACTGATAAGGAGAGAAATAGGATGGAACCGATTTATATTAGAGTTTATACCAACCGTATTGAAGTACGAGATCTTCACACGAAAAAAAGAAGCGATAGCACAACGTAATTTTTCTCATCGCCGAATGTTAATTGGCGATTTTTATCCTGCTATTGAAGCGATTCATATTGCGCTAAATAATCTTAGTATTAATCCATCCGCATTTTTTTTTTCAAAAAAAGAGATGTGGTTATTCATCCTTTAGAATGTACTGAAGACGGATTATCAAAAGTAGAAATCCGATTATTTAATGAAGTTGTCGCTGCGGGGTTTAATAATAAGTACAAAAAATTTATTATTAGTGCAAAACTCACGCCTCTTATAGATACAGAGGTAATTGAATTAATTAATAAATCGTTACACGACATAAAATGAGTATTTAGTCATTTACAAATAGGCCTCTAAATACTGATTAAACACTTGCTGATACTGCTTACGATCAAAAATAAGCTGTTCAATAGGTGTAATACCATGTTCATCAAGCTCTAGTGCGTCTTCTTTATCTAACCCATCTTCATAAGCAATATTATTCCATTTCACGTAATGGTCTGTAATATCTAAATCACAAGAAATCACAGAGCAATAATCACTACCACAATGGCAACGGTAGAGCACTAATCGATTATTATCTAATTGAGTATAAATAGGTTTAATACCTAAATATTGTTCGATTGTACTTCGAATTATTTTATGACGGTCGTAATTCGGAAACGCGTTTTTATCAACAACAAAAATATCAAAATCAAAATTTAAAAACCGCCAATCCGTTTGCCGATCAAAACCTAACCATTCGTCTAATGCCTTACCATCAACATAAAAATTAAAGTCAGCGCGTTGAATATTATTGTTTTGTTGAATACAGCGTAATTCTAGCCAATTATTTTTCATAAAGATGTCTATTTTTAGATTGATAACAACTTGATGTAATATATTTTATATCATTAAATAAGCATAAAAAAACAGCCAATATACATTGACTGGTTTTATTTTTGTCATCAACTCAATTTAAAATTAAGTTAATTACCCACTCTTATTGGTTATGAGTGCTGCTACGACGACGTGGTGTACCTTCGTTGTTACGACCACGGAAGTTACCGCGTTCACCACCACGATCATTATTACCACGACGTTGATCACCGTTGTTAAAACGACGACCACCTTGTGGCTGACCATCACGACGGCTGTTATTACGACGCTCACGGAAAGGCTGAGATTGAGCATCACCCACTAATTGCATATTGAGGGGTTTATTCATAATACGTGTACGTGTGAAATGGCTTAATAAATCTGTTGGCATACCTTTTGGTAACTCGATGGTTGAGTGAGAACCATACAGTTTGATATTACCAATGTAACGGCTGCTGATATCGCCTTCGTTAGCAATCGCACCAACGATATGACGAACTTCCACACCATCATCACGACCCACTTCAATACGGTATAAATCCATTTCGCCTGCATCACGACGCTCACGACGAGGAGAACGCTCACGATCGTTATCACCGCGACGGCGATCATCACGATCGTTAAATTCACGACGAGGACGACGAACAGGATCGGGTGGTAAAATAAGCGCACGCTCACCTTGAGCCATCTTCAGTAATACCGCAGCCAGTGTTTCCATATCCAGCGCTTCTTCACCTTGTGGCGCTAATTTAGGTAACAGAGCGCGATATTGATCAAGGTTGCTTGTTTCTAATTGCTGAGCGATTTGCTGTGCAAATTTTTCCTGACGACGTTGGCTGATAAGTTCTGCATTTGGCAGCTCTACTTCAGGAATAGTCATCTTCATTGTACGTTCGATATTACGCAGTAAACGGCGTTCACGGTTATCAACGAATAAAATTGCACGACCAGCACGGCCAGCACGACCCGTACGACCAATACGGTGAACGTAAGATTCTGAATCCATAGGGATATCATAGTTCACAACTAGGCTGATACGGTCAACGTCGAGACCACGAGCAGCAACGTCAGTCGCGATTAAAATATCTAAACGACCATTTTTTAGACGCTCTAATGTTTGCTCACGCAGTGATTGGTTCATATCACCGTTTAACGCTGCGCTGTTATACCCATTGCGCTCTAAAGCTTCAGCAACTTCTAATGTTGCGTTTTTAGTACGAACGAAAATAATTGCCGCATCAAAATCTTCCGCTTCTAAGAAACGAATTAATGCTTCATTTTTACGTGCGCCGAATGTCATCCAATAGCTTTGGCTAATGTCTGGACGTGTCGTTACGCTACTTTGGATGCGCACTTCTTTCGGATCGTTCATAAAACGACGAGTAATACGACGAATAGCTTCTGGCATTGTTGCAGAGAACAGCGCTGTTTGGTGTTCCGCTGGGATCTTACTTAAAATATTTTCAACATCTTCAATAAAGCCCATACGTAACATTTCATCAGCTTCATCTAATACTAAACCTTTTAGTTTCGATAAATCTAATGTGCCACGATTTAAATGGTCTAATAAACGACCCGGTGTACCTACAACAACTTGTGGACCTTGGCGTAACGCGCGTAATTGAACGTCGTAACGCTGACCACCATACAGAGCAACAACATTTACTTTTGGTAAATGCTTAGAAAAATCTTCAATTGCTTCAGCAACCTGAACCGCAAGTTCACGAGTCGGTGCTAAAACTAAAATTTGTGGTGCTTTTAATGATTCATCAAGATTGTGTAATAATGGCAGGCTAAATGCAGCAGTTTTACCACTACCTGTCTGTGCCATGCCCAAAACATCATTACCGTTTAAAAGGAAAGGAATACATTGTTGCTGAATTGGAGAAGGCTTCTCGTAGCCTAAGTCATTCAGTGCAGTCAAAATAGGTGCTGATAAACCTAGATCAGCAAAAGTCATATCGGTTTCAGTAGTCATGTCACTGTGCCTCATTCATTATGGCAGCCAGTTGACATAACATACCGCATGGTTTGTCGGTCTTTATCATCTAAAATGTGAACTGGCTCAAATTATATTATTAAACGAACAAACAAGCCCTCATCCTATGCAGATGATGGCTTTCAAACTGATCAGAGAAATGTTCGTCAGCTATTGCTGGTCCGATTCCGCTAGGTCTTCTTGTTGGCCTAACAGTGCTAATTCCAACAATGCGTAGCGGTGCTCAACAAAGTTATGTGCGTTGTTGGCAACCGTCAGCTTGAATAACGCTTCTGCGCTATCCGTATCCCCCAGACTTAGGTAATACTTACCTAAATAGAAGTTAGTTTCACTAAGATGCTCAGCGAGCGAAGTGTTATCGGTTGAAGCCTCATTTAGTTTCAACATTAATGTTTTCTCATTAATATCACCTAAATAAAACTCAACTATATTCCATCCCCATTGCCCCGTTTTATCCGCCTGTTGGTATCGCTGTTTTAGCTGTTGTTTAGCCAAATCAGTGTTTATCTCTTTTTCTACAAGATATAACCAAAGCGAACGAATAGGATCA
Source organism: Shigella sp. FC1967 (assembly GCF_001743005.1). Lineage (NCBI taxonomy): Bacteria > Pseudomonadati > Pseudomonadota > Gammaproteobacteria > Enterobacterales > Enterobacteriaceae > Shigella > Shigella sp. FC1967. Next base: position 23,306 of record NZ_MIIZ01001276.1, read on the forward strand.
TTTGGAGCGACCTGATAAAACGCCTGCAGATCATCCTGCGCCAATTTCAATCGGCCACCGTAGTACGAAGCGATACCACGATTAAAACGCGCATTATTGTAAGTTGGATCAAGCTCTAAAACAGAATCAAACGCTTCATAAGCAGCATCGTAATTTGCTGCTTGCGTAAAATAGATACCTAGAAAATTAAAAATTTCTAGCATATCTGGTCGTATTGATAGCGCCATTGAAAAATCATTACGCGCTAAAGCTCGTAAACCGAGGCTATCATACAGCACACCACGCTCATATAAAAGCTGTGCGTACTCATCTTCGGTTAATGAGCGGCTCGCTAAGATTTGTTCTATACGAGCCAATATCACTTCTTGTTGTAAAGAAGGCTGCAATGGTGTGGCAAAAATCGCATTCTGACGCCACTCTGGACTAGTGCTGCATCCGGAAATAAAGATGAAAACAGCAATAGAACAACTGCGCAGAAATGTTTTCATTTCTCACTCCCAAAGTCAGACCTTTCAACAAAAAGCGTTCTAGACGTCCTACTTGTCAATCATAATAAGTCTCTACCGATACCTATGTCTAGATATCGGTAGTAGAATATCATTAATTCGCAGAATCTTCAGAAGAAGTTTCTGTTGCTTCCTGCTGATTAGCTTGAGCTTCTTTCATGCTTAAGCGAATACGGCCTTGACGGTCAATTTCCAGTACTTTAACTGGCACTTCTTGACCCATTTCTAAGTAGTCACTCACTTTCTCAACACGTTTGTCTGCGATTTGAGAAATATGAACCAGACCTTCTTTACCGCCACCGATAGCAACGAATGCACCGAAATCTACGATACGTGTTACTTTACCGTTGTAGATACGACCCACTTCAACTTCAGCAGTAATTTCTTCGATACGAGCGATAGCTTGTTTTGCTTGATCGCCACTTGTCGCAGCAATCTTCACTGTACCATCATCTTCGATTTCGATAGTTGTGCCAGTTTCTTCCGTTAATGCACGGATAACAGAGCCGCCTTTACCGATAACGTCTTTGATCTTGTCTGGATTAATTTTGATAGTATGAATGCGTGGTGCGAATTCAGAAATATCAGCACGAGGTTGGCTAATTGCATCTTCCATTACGCCTAAAATGTGTAGACGTGCGCTTTTCGCTTGGTTTAACGCAACTTGCATGATTTCGCGAGTGATACCTTCGATTTTGATATCCATCTGTAATGCGCTGACACCGTTACGGCTACCCGCAACTTTAAAGTCCATATCGCCTAAATGGTCTTCATCACCCAGAATATCGGAAAGAACAACAAAGTTGTCACCTTCTTTCACTAGACCCATTGCAATACCTGCAACAGATTCTTTAATTGGTACACCTGCGTCCATTAGTGCTAAAGAAGCACCGCAAACTGATGCCATTGAAGATGAACCATTTGATTCAGTGATTTCAGAAACCACACGAACGGTATATGGGAATTCTTCAATAGTTGGCATTACGGCTAATACGCCACGTTTGGCTAAACGGCCATGACCGATTTCGCGACGTTTTGGTGAACCCATCATGCCTGTTTCGCCAACAGAGTATGGAGGGAAGTTATAGTGCAGTAAGAATGTATCAGTGTGCTCACCCATGATGTCATCGATAGTTTGAGCATCACGAGCAGTACCTAATGTTGCCGTTACCAGCGCCTGAGTTTCACCACGAGTAAACAGTGCTGAACCGTGAGTACGTGGTAATAAACCCGTGCGAATATCCAATGCACGTACCATATCTTTTTCACGGCCATCAATACGTGGTTCGCCAGCTAATACACGAGCACGAACGATATTTTTCTCAAGACCTGAGAAGATTTCGCTGATTTCAGCTTCATCTAAAGTTTCATCTTCAGCGACTAACGTCGCGATAACTTCATCACGGATCGCTTCGATTTGTTCATAACGCTCTTGTTTTTCAGTAATACGGTAAGCATCACCAATACGAGTTTGAGCTAATTGCGCAATGCGGTCATGTAAAGTTTGGTTGATAGCTTCTGGCGCCCAATCCCATTTTTCTTTACCCACTTCTGCAACTAATGCATTGATGTTTTCGATCACAACTTGTTGTTGATCATGACCAAAGACTACCGCACCTAACATTTCTTCTTCTGATAATAAATCAGCTTCTGATTCTACCATCAGTACCGCACCTGCAGTACCTGCAACCACTAAGTCTAATTTACTAACTTTCAGCTCATCAACAGTTGGGTTTAGAACATACTGTCCATCGATAAAACCAACACGAGCGCCACCGATAGGACCATTGAATGGAACACCTGACAGCGCTAATACCGCAGAAGCACCAATCATTGCAACGATATCTGGGTTAACTTGTGGGTTAACTGAAACAACAGTAGCAACGATTTGAATTTCGTTTAAAAAACCTTCTGGAAATAATGGACGTAAAGGACGGTCAATTAAACGCGCAATTAACGTTTCGCCTTCACCAGGGCGGCCTTCACGACGGAAGAAGCTACCTGGAATACGACCAGCAGCGTATGAACGCTCTTGGTAGTTAACAGTTAATGGGAAGAAGTCTTGTCCAGCTTTAACTTTTTTCTTGGCTACAACAGTAACGAAAACAGCGGTGCCGTCCATATCGACCATAACAGCTGCTGTTGCTTGACGAGCCATCATACCTGTTTCTAATGAAACAGTATGTTGACCGTATTGAAATTTACGAACTGTAGGATTCAGCAAAATAATATCCTTTATCTTATTGTCGCCAGATGTTTAGCGACGATGAATGATCTTTTCTCCGCTACGTCCCCTCGCGACTAATGAAAATATTGACCACTTAATGATAAACACTTTCATTAGCCGCGCGAATTGTCGTAACTAGAGAGACTAAATAACAATCACCACATTAAAACATAACGACTAATATTAAAAATAGCACTTTCTAGTAGAAAAGGGGCCAACAGGCCCCTTTCCACTGAAACTCACTTAATTAGCGACGCAGACCTAAACGTTCAATCAGTGCAGCGTAACGAGCAACATCTTTACGTTTCAGGTAGTCCAGCAGATTACGACGGCTGGAAACTTTACGCAGCAGACCACGACGGCTGTGGTGATCTTTTTTGTGCTCTGAAAAGTGACCTTGCAGGTGGTTGATTTCTGCAGTCAGCAGTGCAATCTGAACTTCGCTTGAGCCAGTATCGTTAGCATCACGACCAAATTCAGCAACGATTTGTGCTTTCGCTTCAGTACTTAGAGACATAATAAACTCCAAATTAAGTAAAATTTTCAGATAGCCAATCTCTAATTCAGCTATCCAACTCAGCCACCTAAACAGATAGCCGCATTATTCTACGCTTCAAACACTTTTAGCGCAAGATTGCTATTAAGTGTTATCTTGTGCGCTATAGTCTACAACCACTCTTTTCGGAGCAACGAGACCCTCTTTAATGATAGCAAGACCAATGAATTTTTTTTCATCACCCTCTGTCACTCTTACCCATTCGCCTTCATTGATATCATGATTAACACGAACAGGCTGCCCCAGTTTGAGATAACCCGCAATAATTGTGCTCAAATTCACAACAGGAAAATGAGCAACAGCGGTATCCATAGGCAATAGTAGTGCATCAAGCGCCAAGAAAGGATCTTCTTGCACAGTTTGTGCATCCTCTATCATCGTTCTTAATTGCTCTAACGTTACCATTCGCTCTTTAGGATAATCTGCGACTTCTAATCGACGTAAGAAAATAACGTGAGCACCACATTGTAATTTCTCACCAAGATCATCAATAATTGTTCGAATGTAAGTCCCTTTAGAACAATGAATTTCCAGCTCTAGCTCATCACCTTCCCAGCGAATAAACTGGAGTTCATAGACCGTGATGGGTCTTGCTTCTCGCTCAACTTCAATACCTTGTCGAGCGTATTCGTAAAGCGGTTTACCTTGATGCTTTAAAGCAGAATACATTGAAGGAACTTGCAATGTTTCTCCACGAAAACTATCCAAGGCATCATCTAAGGCTTGCTGTGTAAATTGTATAGGACGCTCTTGAATCACCTCGCCATGTGCATCAGAGGTATCTGTTCGTTGCCCTAAACGTGCAATAACGCGATAACGCTTATCAGAATCCAATAGAAACTGTGAAAATTTCGTTGCTTCACCTAAACAAATAGGGAGCATACCTGTTGCTAAGGGATCCAATGCTCCCGTATGCCCAGCCTTACTGGCATTAAACATACGGCGAACTTTTTGGAGTGCATCGTTAGAGGAAATATCTTGGGGTTTATCGAGTAGCAATACGCCGTTAATCTCACGCCCCTTACGACGACGCCCCATTACTTGTCCTCTTTATGACGACGCTCTTCATCGTTTTTAACGACATTAGAAACTAAGTTAGACATACGCATACCTTCAACTAATGAGTTGTCATAAGCAAATGTCAGTTCAGGTACAATACGTAAACGCATTGCTTTGCCTAACAAAGAACGAATAAAGCCAGCCGCTTCATTAAGTGCAGTTAAACCATCATCAACCATCTCTTCTTCGCTTTTTTCACCACCTGACAAGTTTAAAAAGGTGACGAACACTTTGGCATAAGCCAAATCACGAGAAATTTCAACACCAGAAACTGTTGCCATTCCAATACGTGGATCTTTGACTTCGCGTTGTAAAATGATGGCGATTTCTTTTTGCATTTCCTGAGAAACACGCTGACTACGGCTAAAATCTCTTGCCATTTTATTTCTCCCTGACAATAGGCTATCGTCCTAGTTGTCATTGTTAATTCAAATCTAAAATCAATGATATCTAAAGAGTATACATGAAGTGATATTTAACAACCGCTTTCTCTGATTTCTTTCTTTAGAAATAAAATGTTTCTTTGGTGCTATTTTACCCTGTTATTTCACTTTCATAAATTACTGAAGGGCAATCTATTTCGGTTATGTTGAAAAATGAAGAGAAAATAAAAGGAGAATACAGCAAAGAAAGGAATTAAGAAGGGAGCCCTTGAGCTCCCTTTTAAAACAAAACGGACTAAATTAATCAATAGAACGTTTGATTTCGATAACTTGGAAGACTTCAATCATGTCGCCAACACGGACATCGTTGTAGTTTTTCACACCGATACCACATTCCATGCCATTACGTACTTCGTTGACGTCATCTTTAAAGCGACGCAGTGACTCAAGTTCGCCTTCATAGATAACCACGTTATCACGTAGAACACGAATTGGGTTATTACGTTTAATGTTACCTTCAACCACCATACAGCCCGCGATCGCGCCAAATTTAGGTGATTTAAACACATCACGAACTTCTGCAAGTCCCATGATTTCTTGTTTATATTCAGGTTCCAACATACCGCTCATTGCCAGTTTAATTTCATCAATCAGGCTATAGATAACGGAGTAGTAACGTAAATCAACGCTTTCTTGTTCAATGATACGACGAGCAGATGCATCAGCACGAACATTGAAGCCAAGAATGATTGCGTTAGATGCGGCTGCTAATGTTGCGTCAGTTTCGGTAATACCACCGACACCTGAACCGATGATTTTTAGTTTAACTTCATTAGTAGACAGTTTAGCTAATGCATCAGTAATCGCTTCACAAGTACCTTGAACGTCAGTTTTCAGAACGATGTTCAGTTCAGACGTTTTACCTTCTTCCATGTTAGCAAACATGTTTTCCAGTTTAGATTTCTGCTGACGAGCCAGTTTAACATCACGGAATTTACCTTGTCGGTATAAGGCGACTTCACGCGCTTTCTTCTCGTCACGAACAACCGTTGCTTCATCACCCGCAGAAGGAACGTTAGACAGACCTAAAATCTCAACTGGCATTGATGGACCAGCAGATTGAACGTCTTGACCTAATTCGTTACGCATTGCACGAATACGACCGTATTCGAAACCACACAGAACGATGTCACCTTTATTCAGTGTACCTTCACGGACAAGAATAGTAGCAACTGGACCACGACCTTTATCAAGGTAAGATTCGATAACAACACCGCTTGCCATACCTTCTTTAACTGCTTTCAGTTCAAGAACTTCAGCTTGTAAAAGAATAGCATCCAGCAATTCGTCAATACCTAAACCTTGTTTTGCAGATACGTGTATAAACTGAGTTTCGCCACCCCAATCTTCTGGCAGAATACCATATTGAGACAGTTCAGTTTTTAACGCGATCAGGATCAGCTTCGTGTTTATCAATTTTGTTCACGGCAACCACAACAGGTACGTTTGCTGCTTTTGCGTGTTGGATTGCTTCGATAGTTTGTGGCATGACACCATCATCTGCCGCAACAACCA
>NZ_MIIZ01001277.1:0-427 GCF_001743005.1 Shigella sp. FC1967
GCGATTAATGTTATTTAACACTAATGCGTTAATTGATGCCTGGCAGTTCCCTACTCTCACATGGGGAGGCCCCACACTACCATCGGCGCTACAACGTTTCACTTCTGAGTTCGGCATGGGATCAGGTGGGACCGTTGCGCTATGGCCGCCAAGCAAATTCTGTTTTATTACTCGTCACTCACCCTTTAACGGTTCGTCACCAGTAATTATCAATCTTAAACAAGCTTACTTCATCGTTTCGTCTCTCTGACAAAAACACCTTCGGTGTTGTCAGGTTAAGCCTCACGGTTCATTAGTACTGGTTAGCTCAACGTATCGCTACGCTTACACACCCAGCCTATCAACGTCTTAGTCTTAAACGTTCCTTTAGGTCACTCTAGGTGACAGGGAAGACTCATCTCGAGGCAAGTTTCCCGCTTAGATGCTT
>NZ_MIIZ01001278.1:0-426 GCF_001743005.1 Shigella sp. FC1967
TTTTTTCGTCCATCAGTTCTCCTCAGCAAGGATCTCGTCGATGAGGTTCTTTGCTATCAATCTGGCACCCAAAGGGACAGCCAGGCTATCAATTCTGCCTCTTTCATGGGCAACAATGAGTTGCGCCTTCCAAGCTATCCCGGAAAGAGAAGCATCAGGTTCTTTACCTGAGCTTCTCATACATCTTGCGTTTCGGTACGCCGCCAGCCACTCAGGTCTGGTTGAGTTATAACGCCCAAGGCCAGCTTTTCGTTGGAAGCACATTCATCGCGCACCTTTACAGATTCATTTTATGATACTGTAAACAATAAAAAGACACCTTGCAAGACTTTCACATGTGAAAGTTTTCTGGTTTACATCTGCTCGCTTGGATCAAACCCCAAAGCCTTGCACACGTCATCCAGGTCATCGAGCGTGAAGAATCCC
>NZ_MIIZ01001279.1:0-425 GCF_001743005.1 Shigella sp. FC1967
AAAAGAAGCCATAGATAAGCTCGCTGAACGTTGGATATATATACAAAACAATAATGAAAGACGACGTATTCGCTGGATCCAAGAAGAAGCAGAATATTTTGAGGGTGAGGGAAAAATAGAAATTGTTTTTGCTGACTCCATAATGCCCTACTTAACTCAGCTTCAAGGTCAATTTACTAAAATCGTGATCAAAAATGTATCAACACTAAAAAGTGTCTATAGCATTCGTTTATATGAGTTATTAATGCAATTTAAAGTGATTGGCGATCGATTGATCAGCATTGATGATTTTCGCTCGATGCTAGGTTTGGACGAAAAAAAAATACGCCACCTTCAAGTCACTGAATCAATGGGTAATAAAACCAGCAATAAAAGAGTTAAACCAGAAAAGCAATCTATCAGTAACAGTTGATACAGTAAAAAAA
>NZ_MIIZ01001280.1:0-425 GCF_001743005.1 Shigella sp. FC1967
GCCAACCCATTGGGTTGGCTTTCTCGTCTTATTTAATGCCTGGCAGTTCCCTACTCTCACATGGGGAGACCCCACACTACCATCGGCGCTACAACGTTTCACTTCTGAGTTCGGCATGGGATCAGGTGGGACCGTTGCGCTATGGCCGCCAAGCAAATTCTGTTTTATTACCCGTCACTCACCTTTTTAGCGGTTCGTCACCAGTAATATCAATCTTAAACAAGCTTACTTCATCGTTTCGTCTCTCTGACAAACACCTTCGGTGTTGTCAGGTTAAGCCTCACGGTTCATTAGTACTGGTTAGCTCAACGTATCGCTACGCTTACACACCCAGCCTATCAACGTCTTAGTCTTAAACGTTCCTTTAGGTCACTCAAGGTGACAGGGAAGACTCATCTCGAGGCAAGTTTCCCGCTTAGATGCTT
>NZ_MIIZ01001281.1:0-424 GCF_001743005.1 Shigella sp. FC1967
AATGGTAGAAATTCCTGAGTATGACGACCCTTGTGATGTCAAAGTGCATTTTCTTCCCTGCCAAGAAGTTCGGATCACATTATCTTGTTATTCCCCGGGGCACCCTAATTATCCGATTACGGTTCCAACAAAAATGGAGGAGCCAGCAGTATGCTCGAAAAAAATAACTCGTAAAAAAAGTGATTGTTGCTGGCGTTATTCTTGCCATTATCGCAGTAAGCTCACTGCTGTTCCCCAAGAAAAAACCCAAAGATGACTACCTTGCCGGAAATTTACACGGGTTTAACCATGTCAAAGGCACTTCGGTAAATTGGTTTAAGGTTAATGGTTATTATGGCAAAGGCGGTGGCGGAACCTGTTGCATTGTCGTGCCGGCAAAGTGGACGCCGAATCAATGGGTCAAAGTGGAATGGGAAGTCGATCC
>NZ_MIIZ01001282.1:0-424 GCF_001743005.1 Shigella sp. FC1967
CCCCGCTGAAAGTACTTTACAACCCTAAGGCCTTCTTCATACACGCGGCATGGCTGCATCAGGCTTGCGCCCATTGTGCAATATTCCCCACTGCTGCCTCCCGTAGGAGTCTGGGCCGTGTCTCAGTCCCAGTGTGGCTGATCATCCTCTCAGACCAGCTAGAGATCGTCGCCTAGGTGAGCCATTACCCCACCTACTAGCTAATCCCATATGGTTCATCCGATAGCGCAAGGTCCGAAGAGCCCCTGCTTTGGTCCGTAGACATCATGCGGTATTAGCCACCGTTTCCAGTAGTTATCCCCCTCTATCGGGCAGATCCCCATATATTACTCACCCGTCCGCCGCTCGTCAGCAAGAAAGCAAGCTTTCTCCTGTTACCGCTCGACTTGCATGTGTTAGGCCTGCCGCCAGCGTTCAATCTGAG
>NZ_MIIZ01001283.1:0-423 GCF_001743005.1 Shigella sp. FC1967
AATGGTAGAAATTCCTGAGTATGACGACCCTTGTGATGTCAAAGTGCATTTTCTTCCCTGCCAAGAAGTTCGGATCACATTATCTTGTTATTCCCCGGGGCACCCTAATTATCCGATTACGGTTCCAACAAAAATGGAGGAGCCAGCAGTATGCTCGAAAAAAATAACTCGTAAAAAAGTGATTGTTGCTGGCGTTATTCTTGCCATTATCGCAGTAAGCTCACTGCTGTTCCCCAAGAAAAAACCCAAAGATGACTACCTTGCCGGAAATTTACACGGGTTTAACCATGTCAAAGGCACTTCGGTAAATTGGTTTAAGGTTAATGGTTATTATGGCAAAGGCGGTGGCGGAACCTGTTGCATTGTCGTGCCGGCAAAGTGGACGCCGAATCAATGGGTCAAAGTGGAATGGGAAGTCGATCC
>NZ_MIIZ01001284.1:0-423 GCF_001743005.1 Shigella sp. FC1967
GGATCGACTTCCCATTCCACTTTGACCCATTGATTCGGCGTCCACTTTGCCGGCACGACAATGCAACAGGTTCCGCCACCGCCTTTGCCATAATAACCATTAACCTTAAACCAATTTACCGAAGTGCCTTTGACATGGTTAAACCCGTGTAAATTTCCGGCAAGGTAGTCATCTTTGGGTTTTTTCTTGGGGAACAGCAGTGAGCTTACTGCGATAATGGCAAGAATAACGCCAGCAACAATCACTTTTTTTACGAGTTATTTTTTCGAGCATACTGCTGGCTCCTCCATTTTTGTTGGAACCGTAATCGGATAATTAGGGTGCCCCGGGGAATAACAAGATAATGTGATCCGAACTTCTTGGCAGGGAAGAAAATGCACTTTGACATCACAAGGGTCGTCATACTCAGGAATTTCTACCATT
>NZ_MIIZ01001285.1:0-423 GCF_001743005.1 Shigella sp. FC1967
CAACCCTCTGTACGACGGATTTACGCGGGTCTCCATGGGCTGAAACGACGAGTCCCGCCGCGTGTAATTCCAATATGCCCTTGTGTCGGATATTGATTGCCGCATTGATATCTCGGTCATGTTCAACTCCACATTCAGGGCATTGCCAGATACGCTTATGTAGTGGCATTTCTGACATTTTATGACCGCAGCAATGACAGGTTTTCGAACTGGCAAACCATTGATCCAGTTTTACCAGATGGACGCCTTTTTTCTACGGCTTTATATTCCAGCTTTGTGATAAAACCATGCCAGCCTGCATCTCCGATAGCGCGAGCCAGACAGTGGTTTTTCATCATATTCGCCGATTTCAGTGTCTCGACAATTACCGCTTGGTTTTCGTCAACAATTGCACGAGAGAGTTTGTGTTGAAAATCAGCACGG
>NZ_MIIZ01001286.1:0-422 GCF_001743005.1 Shigella sp. FC1967
AGGTGATACAGGGAATAAATATAATAATTTAGGTGATGGGATTGGAGTTTTCCAAAAAACAAAGTTAATAGAGTCCCCTTTTTTTATACAGTTTTATGGGGATATTAATAGGGTGCCCTTCGGCTATTTTAGGTGATAAGAAAAAATAAGGGTCATCATCTATTGGTTTAAGCCATTGATATAGAAGAATTCCACTCACTCCAACCAATAAAACCCAATACAAACAAAAATCCTTTTTCATATACATAAATCCTTAGATTTTAAGAAAACTATATATAATATAGCTTCTTAATTTTTGGTTATGCTAGCGATATATAAATACTAGGTGATACAGGGAATAAATATAATAATTTAGGTGATGGGATTGGAGTTTTCCAAAAAACAAAGTTAATAGAGTCCCCTTTTTTTATACAGTTTTATGG
>NZ_MIIZ01001287.1:0-13181 GCF_001743005.1 Shigella sp. FC1967
ATTTTAACCTTATTATACTTTTCCTTTAAAAGGTTTAGCATATCATTAATACAGTAGTAAGATCTCAATTGGATACGCTCTATTAAGTAATTGAAGTAAAATTGTATCGTAGGCATAAGGCGAGAATTGGACTTTACACAAGGTAAACCTGATGTGAGTTTTACCCCACGTAAATTCCAGACATAAAAAAATCAATCCTAAGCGGTTGGTTTTCTTAATTAAAAATGGTCAGCATGATAGGATTTGAACCTACGACCCCTGACACTCCCATGAAACCGGCTTTCACGCTTCACCTAAATCGTGGCAAGAAATTCATGGTACCGAGATTGAGTTATTAGAGTAAGTTGCCATTTTAGTAATTTCACCAACTAACCCAGCCAATGTGCTGGGTTTTCTGTTTTTATCTACAGATAAAACTTATACTTAAGTAAACTACAATTTTAATATCTTACTTGAGGGTAAGTTAATGTCAGACTGTGTTTATAGTTACACAGCACTCATGAACAAGATAGAGCATATCATCAATAGCAACAGCCTCTAGGGTGATCGGTGCGGAGTTAGAAACTAAGCGATTTGATAAGGCTGGTAAATTAAAAATAAGGAATTACTTGGTGATTAACAATACTATTAAACTATCAATGATATTCGCGGTTATTTTTTCCGTTTCATCCTATGCAGAACCAATCAAAATTGAATGTGAAAGATCGCAGAAGGTGCCGGATGTAGAAGTAGATAAGAAAAAAAAGTTTATGGTCGCTAGATTTCGATAATGCAACTTCTGAAGTTGATGATAAAAAGATATTCGTAATAAAATCAGGATCTATTACATGGACGGACCCTTGGGGAAGTGAATACACCTATTTTATTGATGATAATGTTCCGCGTATGAAAGGGTATAGAATAATGCAGACTTATAGTAAAAATGAAAGTAATATTGAGCGTGGCATTAGTTATTTTGAAGAAAAAAAAAGTGCTACGAGAAAGCTATCATTACAATGGTGAAGATTTCGCAATCTGGCGCACAGGGTGTGAAATATTTGATCCAGAAATAGATTAGGTGTTTCTTCACATTTCACATAAAGCTAAATAAGATTAACCTTTTCTGTATACCAAACAACTGATTTTAAGAGGTCGCCTAGTGCGGCCTTTTTCTTTATCTAAACACAAGGATCTATTATGCCAAGTACCGCGACTGGTGCCACAGTCGCTGTTATTGCCTCTAAAGATAACAATAAGAAAAAGCTTCTATTATTTATTCTCTCATTTATTACTAGGGCTTTAGTTACTGAGCCTATAGATCAATTAATAAAGCAAAAACTTGATTATGAATTGGGTGGCACTTTAACGGTCATTCTAGTTTCTGCTCTATTTATCTCCGCATTACTGATCATTGCCAAGAGTGAAAGCCTCACTAAAGCAATTTCATGGTTTTCAAAACTGATAGAAAAAAACTTTACCACGATTATCGATGTTTTATCGGGAAAAGGGCGGGATAAGAAATGATCTACCTCTTGGCAATTTGGAACGATAAACAGCTTTTATTGAATTGGGCTAATGTTGTGATCATCACGGCAATAGTGGTTCGATTGTTTTTTGTCAGTACAAATCTAATAGAGATTCATGGGTTGGTACCGTATTGATCATTCTTTGTGTGTGGAAATATCTGAGCTTTTATCGGCTAAATCTATGGCAGGGTTATCGAGTATAGCGAGCAATTTATTTTTTATGTGCATTAGTGATTGCCGCTAAAGGTAATGTGATGCAGGTATTTAAGAAGGTAAAACAATGAGGTAAGAATTTTATCCAAAGTAACAGAACTCGAATGCGAAATGGTTTGGCACCAAGGGCTAGATATAAAGATCGTGTTGGAGGGATACGTTCCTTTTAGCTTCACCATATTAAGCCTATTATTGAAGATGGTGGAGTTTATGATATGGATAATATCCGCATTGTTACCCCTAAACGACACATTGATATTCATAGAGGAAAATAATCATGGAACTGAAAAATAGTATCAGTGATTATACTGAAGCTGAGTTTTTAGCTTTTGTAAAAAAAATATTTAATGTTGAAAATACATCAGAAAAAAGAAGATATAAAAAATATTCTTTTATTTAAGAAATTGACAGAACATCCTGATGGTTCGGATTTAATTTATTACCCTAATGATAATCGAGAAGATAGCCCTGAAGGGGTTGTAAAAGAAGTTAAAGAATGGCGGGCTAAAAATGGTAAGCCTGGATTTAAAAAAGGTTAGTCATTACTCTTGTTAAATTAATCGAGGCCTCTTAACGGAGGCTTTTTATTCCAAATAGGACCTAGAAAAAATTAGAGAGTTAATCAATCTTAACACACTCGCCTTCAATAAAACTCTCTCCATCGAATGACCTCAAAACATGAGTAATCACTCTGTTTTCAAATACTGTACTGAATTTCCATCCGGCAACTTCTTACTTCTCTCGCGATAAAACGCTAGTCGTTCATTAAAGTGCTCGCGTAAATGTGTTGGTTGTTGTCGTTCAACTTCTGAGGCAACAACTGGCATATTGAGGCGTTCTTTATATGCGACACCACTTGCTGCCAAATCGACATTAATCTTGTCTTTTTTTTCTTGAGTTAGTTCAGCAAGATTTTTCATTTGATAAGCTCTATTAATGAAATGGAGGGTAATTATAGCATAAGCATAGGGCGAGGATTGGAACTTAAACAAGGTAAATCTGATGTGGGTTTTACACCAGTATTACACCAGTTTTACACCAAGCAAATTCCAAACATAAAAAAACCAACCGTAATTGGTTGGTTTTCTTAATTAAAAATGGTCGGCATGATAGGATTTGAACCTACGACCCCTGACACCCCATGACAGTGCGCTACCAGGCTGCGCTACATGCCGTTTGTGCCTTGTATATTACTGTTTTTGACTGCTAAAGCAACCCTTTGTTAATTAAGTGGTGTAATTTTATACGTTATTTAATAGTGCTAGCGTTCAATGAAACGCTTTTGCTCAGCCAGAACTTGCAGCAATAATTTTAAATCCGGTTTTGCTGAGCTAATCTCTTGCCCTGATTTATCAAATAAAGCGTACCGACCATGCTTATCTATCAATAAGGTATTATCGGGTAAAAAGACGACAAATGCCTCGTCATCACCTGTAAAAATCCATGGATGATTACGGGTGCTTGCGAATAAATCTTCACCTTGTGAATAGTTATCTGCTGGACTAATGACATGTAAAACATGCTGCATCAAGGTTGTCATAATATCTTGATGGCTTGTCATTCGCTCAATAACCTGTGGCGTCATATTTGGCCAATGTATTATCAATGGTACTTGTGACTGGCTTAAATTAAAGGTGGTCTTATTTGAAAGCCACTGATTAACTTGCTTCTTATTATTGTCTTGATGATAGCTAGAAGTGACAACCACAACCGTATTATCGAGCACTTTGGTTTCTTGTAATGTCTTAAATATTGTCTCTAATTGGTCATTTAATGTGGTGCGTTGCGATGCATTATTGGTATGACCATTAATTTGTAAGAAAGAGAACCAAGGAGCTATTTGGCTGTTTTGGACCAACCAACGATCCCAACTATCAATTGTGGCATTGTTATCACCACTACGTGATGTTGGGAGTGAGAAATCGGATAGCACAGCTTGTTTAAACAATGGTGTTTGAAAACCATTAGTGGAAAACATGGCTAATTGGTAGTTTCGATAACTTAACGCATCGAAAAGTGCAGAGTTTTTTCTGCTACTTAATACACTGTCTAAATAAGACGGTGAAATACCATAAAATAAGCCAAATAATGCTGTATCATTATTAATACCTGATGAATAATGCCTTGAGAAATAAAGATTATCTTGTGCAAATTTTTGCAGACTTGGTAGTTCAGACACTTCTTCGTTACCTAACCCATCAATGACAACCACCAGCAAGTTATAAGAATAGGTATCCTTGGCATAGATTAATGGAGCAAGAGGATAGGTGATACCTTGTGCTGCTGGGTTACCTTCACTGATAACGCGTTGCTCATATTCTGATTGATTAATAAAGCCATGGCGCTCAAGGAATTTACGTGCTGTCATTGGATACGATAATGGTAAATTAGCACGTTGCATGGTGATTGGGCGGTAGAAGTTAGCATCAGCCCAAATAGACATAGAGTGAGATAATATAAAGCAAGTAATAAAGACACCAGCTAATGGTTTACCCCAACGCTGGCGATTTAAGCTGCGTAATTTTTGCCAGCTCCATGTTGCAAAAAGCATTTCAATAAGAAAGATGATGGGAATGCCAATAAAGATAAGTTGCCATTCACGTGCCATTTCGCCTTCATCTGGATTAATTACAAGATCCCAAACAAGTTGAGTCAAATGGAGCTGAAATTGCTGGTAAACGGCGATATCAAAAATAAGGATAGTTAATCCAGCACTGGCAAGGGCGCAGGAGATAACTCTAAGTAGCCGTTGAGAAATTGCTATAAAGGTGAGGGGAAAAAGGATGAGTATATAGATAGCAAAGACAATAAAACTAAAATGTCCCATCCAACTCACAATAGCGTAAAAACGACCAGCAAAAAGTTGCAGGCCAATCAGAAATAAACAGGTAACGGCTCCCAAGCAGTAAGCTTAGAATAATATTAAATAGCGCAAACCAGTGACCCCAACTGATCATTTGGGATACTTTTTCACGATAGGACTGAGGTCTCGTTACCATGTCTATAAATAATTTTTCTATGTTTATTAGTGAATATTGCCTTCATCAATTGAAGCACGTAATGCGTGAACAAAAGAATCAGCAATCAGCATCCGTTGAGCAGGGGCAATACTTGTATTAATTAAGTTTGTCACCATGTTCCCCAACACCATCAAAGAAAGATCTGTAGGAGTATGATGTTTTTCAAGAACGCTGACAAGTTCTGCAAGTAATTGCTCAACTTGTTCATCACTATAACGGGATTTTTGTGGCATAAAATCTGAATTCCTACTAAATGTATAAAACGCTATATGTTACCGTATTACTAGGTCTTTTTCCGCTATTAAATTAATTAATTTTCCCTTGATACTGAAAGTAGGGAGTGTTTGAATACGCGCACGGAAAGAGACGCAATAGAAGAGGACGACCATGAGTCTAGATATTAACCAATTAGTTTTGCATCAACTTATTAAGCGAGATGAGCAGACATTAGAAGTTGTGCTACGTGATTCACTCTTAGAAATTGAACCGGTTGTTCAGGAGATGGTTGAAGAGTTGCATCGCGTATATAGTGCAAAAAGTAAAGCTTATGGTCTGTTTAATGAAGAAAGCGAATTAGCAGAAGCGTTACGTTTACAACGTAAAGGTGAAGAGAACTTTTTAGGGTTTTCACGAGCTGCAACTGTGAGACTAAAAGATGAATTGGCAAAATATCCTTTTGCAGAAGGTGGTACGGTTCTATTCTGTCACTATCGCTATTTAGCTGTGGATTACCTTTTAATTGCTGTATTGAGTAGTTGTAACAGTATGTGGGTAAATGACAGCCTTGATGTATCATCGACACGCTATTTAGATATTCCTCATGCAGACATTATTGCTCGTATTGATTTAACTGAGTGGGAAACGGCGCCTGATTCTTTACGTTATTTAACGTTTTTAAAAGGTCGTGTTGGACGTAAGGTCTCTGATTTCTTTATGGATTTTTTAGGTGCTCAAGAAGGTTTAAACGCTAAAATTCAAAATAAAGGTCTCTTACAAGCGGTTGACGATTTTTGTGAAGCATCAGAAATGGGCAAGCAAGAGCGTCAAACTTGTCGTGAGCAAGTATATAGCTACTGTAACGAGCAATTACAATCGGGCGAAGAAATTGCCTTAACAGAGCTTGCTGCAGAATTACCGTCTTTGGGTGATCAAAACTTTGCTCAATTTACGGAAGAGAAGGGTTATGAATTAGCTGAAACATTCCCAGCAGATCGCAGCACGTTGCGTCAACTGATGAAGTACTCAGGAAGTGGTGGTGGATTAACCGTGAATTTTGATGCGAAATTATTAGGAGAGAGAATATTCTGGGATCCAGCAACAGATACGCTCACGATTAAAGGTACTCCGCCTAATTTACGTGATCAGTTACAACGTAGAGCATCAGAAAAATAATTAAGTAGTAGAAACAAATAACGCCACATTAAGTGGCGTTACATGCTCGGCGTCCCGAAAATAAAGCTCGAAGGGTGGCTTATTAAGCGCGCAGGAAGTCGATGTGAGTAATTTTTGGCTTATACTCGTGACGTTGCACTGCTTTAACTTTAACTTTAGTTTCTTTGCCATCGATAACCAGGTTTACGAAATCTGAATAGAATTCTGATTTGTGTTCTTGGTTGATAACTTCGTTGTGATCTAAATCGATAGCGATTGGCTCTTCATTTCCGCCATAAACGATAGCAGGAAAACGGTTAGCCACACGCAGGCGGCGGCTCGCACCCTTACCCTGCTCTTTACGTACAGTTGCATTAATAGTTAACATCTTTTTTCTCTTATAAAAAAGAAAGAAAATACATACTTGTTACAGGCGACCCAGCAACAAGCTCGAGATTTGGTTTATCTAAAAATAGATAAAGCGGGGCGCATTTTAACGAAAAAGTCCCTTAACAGCAAATATAAATCCAGATTAATACAGGGTATTTGCTTTTCGGTAGCGACCGGCATAGTCAAAAATCTTATTTCTTATTTTCCAGAAGTTCTCTTTTTTACCTTTATGAGCCACAATAAAGTCAGGATGACGCAACAAATCGAACTGTTTAATGATGTCGTTGGCATTATGCCAAACGAAAGGAACGCCCGGTGCGCGTTGATGTTCACGTAAAAATTTTACTTCAAAGACTTTTCGTTGAGCTGGTGTTGTTAGTCGAAAACGTTCAGAGACAGAAGTGCCTTCTTCATCGTAATAATTAATTTCTAACCATTCACCTTTAACATCATTTCCTGATTTAAATTGCATCCCACCACAACGCAGAACTAATGCCCCTTTGAGTTTTAATGCCGCTTTGAGCATATCATCAGGATCAACTAAGATCTCATCACAATGAATACAGCGACGTGCTGCAATATCATTTTCTTCATTACAGTGGGGGCATAACTTAAAGCGGAATCGAAATTCACATTGTTGTTTTTGCCCTTTTTTATTGAGTTCCCAGCCTTGGCAACGGCGGCCATAGTGTTCAATGATGTCTCCATCAGTATCTACAATACCCCAAAAGGTATTGGCAAATTGGCAAATTGGGCAAAAAACTTGTACAGGCTGACTATTTGGATTGGGTTTTTTTAGTACCGACTTCGGGTAGATAGAGATCATGAGGATTACCAGCATAATCTAAAATGAGACATTCTGTTTTTCCTGCAAATAATCTTAATCCTCGTCCTACAATTTGTTGGTATAAACTCACAGATTCAGTAGGGCGTAAGATAGCAATTAAATCGACATGAGGTGCATCAAAACCGGTTGTTAGTACGGCAACATTAACCATATAACGTAATTTTTGTTGCTTAAAACGGGAAATAAGATCATCACGTTCATAAGATGGTGTATCCGCACTGACTAATGCCGCTTCATCTTGTGGTAAAAGAGAAAGGATCTCTTTTGCATGTTCAACCGTTGCCGCAAATATCATTACACCTCGGCAATTTTTTGCATATTCAACAATTTGAGCAACAATATGAGGTGTAATACGTTTTTGCCTTTTTATTTCACGGTTTAGATCTTCTTCATTAAATATTCCATTTTGACTTGCTCTGACTTGGCTAAAATCATATTGCAATATAGGCATATCTAGACGAGTTGGCGGAACTAAAAAATGATTGCTTATCATATAGCGCAAAGGTAATTCATAGATACAATCACGGAAAAAGCAGTTTTCATCGCCTCTGATCATACCGTGATAATGATATTGATAAATCCAACCCGTCGGTAAACGATAAGGTGTTGCCGTTAATCCTAAGATCCGTAATTGGGGATTAATGGATTGCAATTGCTTAATGACTTGCTGATATTGGCTATCTTCAGACAAACTAATGCGATGGCATTCATCAATAATAAGAAGAGAAAAAGTATCACTAAACTGCGATAAATTACGGGCAACAGATTGCACACTACCAAAAACAACTTTTCTGCTACTCTCTTTTTGTTGCAATCCCGCCGCAAAAATATCCGCAGATAGACCATAGGCCTCATATTTGCTATGGTTCTGTTCTACTAATTCTTTTACGTGTGCTAGCACCAATACACGTCCGCGCGCTCTTTTAGCGAGTTCTGCAATGACTAAACTTTTTCCTGCGCCAGTAGGTAATACAATTACCGCAGGTGTATTGTGTTGGCGAAAATAAGAGATTGTCGCATTAACTGCGTCAAGTTGATAAGGTCTGAGTGTAAAAGCCATAACTTTATATAAGAAATCAAACGGACGGTCAGCGTAACATTTTTTTTATGGGGAGCGCGAACAAGGGGGAGTTAAGCGCGTGATAGTTTATTTATAAATTAATTAGTTGTTTTATTGTTAATATTCATTTTTAATAGATGCCTCATATCAGATGGTATTCTTCCATTTTTCAGAGAAATTCATGCGATTAGATAAATTTTTATCCCAGCAATTGGGTATTAGCCGTAGCTTGATCCTTCGTGAATTAAGAGCAGGGCTTGTAACAATTGATGGCGAAATAGTGAAAAGCGGCTCAACCAAAATTGCACCAGAGCAAGAAGTCGCGTATGACGGCAATGTCTTAACTCAAATTTTGGGGCCTCGTTACTTTATGTTGAATAAGCCAATCGGCTATGTCTGTTCAACTGACGATCCTGTTAATCCAACAATTCTCTATTTTATTGATGAACCTTTGGCACATAAGTTACATGCTGCTGGGCGTTTAGATATTGATACAACAGGGCTTGTTTTATTAACGGATAATGGTCAATGGTCACATCGTATTACGGCACCTAAACATCATTGTGAGAAAACCTATCGAGTTACGTTAGAAGAGCCGATTGGAGAGTCTGTTGCCGAACAATTTCAAAAAGGTGTTCAACTCAATGGTGAAAAAAATCTAACAAAACCCGCTATGTTAGAAATTATTACCCCCACAGAAGTCAAACTTACTATTAGTGAAGGCAAATATCACCAAGTAAAACGTATGTTTGCCGCTGTGGGTAATCATGTCAGTGCATTACATCGTGAGCGTATTGGGGATATCACATTAGATGAGACTTTAGCTGAGGGCGAATATCGTCCATTAACAGAAGAAGAGATCAACAGCATTCACCTACCTCAATAATTATTATTTATCCTGTCGTTTTTGGGAGTTTATCTGCGTGCAACAGCAACGTTCGTCGTACCTTAGTCTCATTTTAATACTGGGACTTATTTCCATGCTTATGCCATTGGCTATAGATATGTATTTGCCAAGTTTACCCACGATTGCGCAAGATTTTGGTGTGCCTAGTGGCAAAGTGCAAATGACATTAAGTATCTATATTTTTGGTTTTGCTATTGGGCAATTAGTTTATGGTCCTATGGCTGATAGCTTGGGTCGTAAGCCTGTCATTTTGGGCGGCGTAATTGTTTTTGCTTTTGCCTCTAGTGCATGTGCATTATCTGAATCAATAGATGTGCTAATTGGAATGCGTTTTTTACATGGTTTTGCTGCAGCTGCGGCAGTGTTGTTATTAATGCATTGATGCGAGATATGTTTTCTAGAGATGACTTCTCTAGAAGTATGTCTTTTGTTGCGCTTGTTATGACGATTGCACCTTTATTAGCGCCACTATTAGGTGCTTGGGTAATGAATTGGTTTTCATGGCATGCTATTTTCTGGAGTATCGCGATAGCTGCAGTAATTGCATCTGCATTAATTGCTTTTTATATTCCAGAAACGTTACCCAAAGAGCGTCGGCAACGCTTTAGTTTAAGAGTGACATTTAGCCAATTTATTAGTCTGTTTAGAACACGTCGTGTCCTTTGCTATATTTTGGCTTCAGGTTTTTCTTTTGCGGGAATGTTTTCATTCCTTAGCGCTGGCCCTTTTGTCTACATCGAACTACATGGTATTCCATTTGATCAATTTGGATTATATTTTGGTTTTAATATCATATTCTTAATTGTGATGACAAGCATTAATGGGCGATATGTTCGTCGATTTGGTGCGTTGAATATGTTACGCCTAGGATTAACGATCCAGTGTTTTATGGGGCTCTTTTTATTGCTGGTGGTCGCGCTTAATCTACATTTCTATTTCCTTGTTGTGGGCGTAGCAATGTATGTGGGAGGGATCGCGATGATCACATCGAATGCGATGGCTGTTATTCTTGATGATTATCCTCATATGGCAGGGACGGTTTCTTCTCTCGCGGGAACCGTGCGTTTTGGTGTTGGTGCGTTAGTTGGAACGGCTATTGCTCTACTACCTGCAAAATCAGAATGGCCAATGGTGAGTTCTATGGCATTCTGTGTACTGTTTGCTATGGGATTTATTTTGCTTGCTCGTCGTTATAAATAAGAATATCACGCTATAAATAGCAGAAATTTATAGCGTGCTCCTCTTTTCCTGTCTTTATTTCCCCTAAAAATGCCATATTTTCCTCTGCTGTATTTCATGAATCGTTTCAAATAAGTGTGATTTTTTTGATTTGAATCAATACTTGATGTTGTTATTTTGTTAAATTAAGTAAAATTTATTTTAATAATCATCTGTTGTTGTTTTGTTGATATGAAGTATCGTGATAAAAATTGATGGATTGTTCTACTTGAATGCGTAATATTTTTATACAATTATTTTATATGGTTGATAAAATGTTAAATAAATGAAAGAATAATTGAAGAGATTGAGTATTGCAGGCATGAATATCTGCATACACTAAGCTAAATGAATACTTTAATGCGTCTTTTCGCTTTTTTGTAAAGCAATTGTAATATTCATGTTCTACAATTAACAAAGTTTTAATATGCGTGTGAGCAAGTCAGTTCAAACTCGTATTGATGATGTATTAAATTAACGTGTTGATGAAACAGGATTGATTTGTGGATAATGTACAACTTTCGGTAGTTCACAAGCTGCCGCTGAGTTATCGGTGGCTAGCGGGCTTTGCGGGCACAAGAGTAGAAATACTGCCTGAAAATGATGCTGGAAAGCAAAATACGTTGATTGGCTTAAAACTATTAAGTCATGATGGTATGACACTGGATGAAGCAATACAGAATTTGCGTCAGTATCTGAGTAATCTCCATATTGATAGCGTTGTGATTGAATGGGATGGTACGCCTTGTCTTTTCCTTCATAGCGATGATGAATGTGCTGCATTATGTTGCTTAAAAAACGCGGGTGTCGCTATTGCGGAGCCATTTCCAACGGCATATTCTTATTTATAACAGCAAGTTAATGTTACAAACTTAACATAGTTACTGTACGGTTTTATCCAGATCGAGAATATAAAAAAAGCCTCATTTATTAAAATGAGGCTTTTTTTTTGCAATAAGATATAAGGGAATTAATTATCTTAATACATTTTTCGAAAGGTTGTTTTCAACAAGTGTTGTGTCATTTTTATCAATAACGCGTCTTGCTGCATAAAAACGTTTATTCCAGTAGGTATTAGACATTTCTGACACGGTTACACCATTGCTGGTGGATGCATGTACAAATTTATCATTACCGATGTAAATTCCAACATGGCGCATAGTACGTCCTGTTTTAAACAGAACGAGATCACCTGCTTGTAATTTTGATTTATTAACCTGAGTACCAGAGAACTGTTGATCTGAGGTTGAGCGAGGGAGTTCTACACCGAATTGGTCAAGAAAGGTTCTTTGTACAAAGGCTGAACAATCGATGCCTTTTTTAGTATCTCCGCCTAGACGATAAGCGACACCTTTCCAGTCTGCATATTGGTCAAGTATCTTAGATTTTATATCGAGATTCTTCACCAATGATTCAAATTCATCTTGTGATGCTTGGGAAATAGATGTGCTTGATGATGTATTAAGTGGGGTAGTGCTTGAATTCGCTAAGCGTGAATTTGCGTTCTGTGAGCTACATGCTGATAGCGTAGCTACAACAATGAACGCCGGTATGAGCTTAAGCATTCTCATATACGGTTTTGTTCTCATTGTGACAGATTTCCCTTACATCCTTACGTGCAGAAGTGCACATGAATCATTCACCAAATAACCAGAGAATATAGTGTAATTTAGCTCTGGCAACCCTATTTCGCGAAAAAACGTGCTCTAAAGCACGTAAATATCCACATTAAACAATAAATAATGAGGAAACTAGAAAAGTGTACAGAAAGAGAGACTAAATGGCGAGAGGAAAGATGCTTAATTTACAAAACATTAGATAATAAGGTGCTAATACTTAAAATAGATCTCATTTTGTCATAATAATATCATTTAACTGTTAAAAACTGACCAAAAGAATAAGTGCAATATTACACTTTATTCTTTTTAAAATGAGTGTGTTTCTCTTTTATTTTTTAAAAGGAAGATATTTTTCTAATTGTCTGACAATAATATCTGATAATGGTGTGATTAATAACCAACTCGTGGTGATTAAAGTTAAAGAAATAGAACCTACTAATACATCTGATGCCCAGTGAGCGCCAGCCATAATCCTTGGTAAGGAAAATACAACCGTAATAATAAGAGCACATAAAAACGAACGAAACGAGAGGTAACGTAATATAAAGCTACAAAAGATGAGTAGCATTAAACCATGATCGCCAGGGAAGCTATCACCTGAGGCATCTTTTGTGGGGATACCTGTTACATCACCGACTCTATGCGCATCTTGAAAATAAAGTGTCGGGCTTGCTCTTTCAATGGGAATATTTTGTCCAATTTGATTAATAAGTACCGCACTTATTACCATCACTAATCCTACAATTATAAGATGGCGTTTACCCATATAATCTTTTTTTACGGAATGTATTGTAATAAAGTGCGCCCATCGCGAGCAA
Source organism: Shigella sp. FC1967 (assembly GCF_001743005.1). Taxonomy (NCBI): domain Bacteria; kingdom Pseudomonadati; phylum Pseudomonadota; class Gammaproteobacteria; order Enterobacterales; family Enterobacteriaceae; genus Shigella; species Shigella sp. FC1967. The sequence continues at coordinate 12,969 of NZ_MIIZ01001287.1, forward strand.
AATGACCAAATCGAACTTTCTATTATTGGTATAAGCCACAAAAGAGGCAAAAAAAGTATCAGGTAAAATATGCTGATTAAAAAAATAAAAAATATGGCTGTCAATTGATAGCCAATATCCATGTTGTGCTGGAAGATACCAAGAGAAAAAAATAATTAGACCTGCAAGATTGAGTAAAAAAATAGCCAGTGCTTTTTGGTGAAAAATTAGAAA
>NZ_MIIZ01001288.1:0-422 GCF_001743005.1 Shigella sp. FC1967
GGATCGACTTCCCATTCCACTTTGACCCATTGATTCGGCGTCCACTTTGCCGGCACGACAATGCAACAGGTTCCGCCACCGCCTTTGCCATAATAACCATTAACCTTAAACCAATTTACCGAAGTGCCTTTGACATGGTTAAACCCGTGTAAATTTCCGGCAAGGTAGTCATCTTTGGGTTTTTTCTTGGGGAACAGCAGTGAGCTTACTGCGATAATGGCAAGAATAACGCCAGCAACAATCACTTTTTTACGAGTTATTTTTTCGAGCATACTGCTGGCTCCTCCATTTTTGTTGGAACCGTAATCGGATAATTAGGGTGCCCCGGGGAATAACAAGATAATGTGATCCGAACTTCTTGGCAGGGAAGAAAATGCACTTTGACATCACAAGGGTCGTCATACTCAGGAATTTCTACCATT
>NZ_MIIZ01001289.1:0-422 GCF_001743005.1 Shigella sp. FC1967
TGATTACTCAATTGATATATTGCCCTAACATGTTAAAATAAAAACATTATATCAATGAGCGCTGATGATGTTAAGAGCAACAAAAGTACGCATCTACCCAACACCAGAACAGGCTGAATATCTCAACGCTCAGTTCGGTGCGGTTCGTTTTGCGTACAACAAAGCTCTGCACATCAAGAAAGACGCTTACCAGCGGCAGGGCGTAAATTTTAAACCCGCGTAAAGACCTTAAACCGCTGCTTGCAGTGGCGAAAAAATCCCGCAGATATGGGTGGCTTAAAGAATATGACTCCATAGCATTGCAGCAGGCGGTGATTAACCTTGACGTGGCTTTCTCCAACTTTTTTAATCCGAAACTAAAAGCCCGTTTTCCCACGTTTAAAAGTAAGCATGGCAGACAATCTAGCTATCATTGTGTCGGG
>NZ_MIIZ01001290.1:0-420 GCF_001743005.1 Shigella sp. FC1967
AGTCAAATTAGCAAAAATAGAGTGGTTCCTAGTGAGATAAAAGAGTTTTTTATTAAAGTAAAAACTTATTTTATGTCACTTTTTATGACTTATTATTGAATTCATCTTCTAATAATCGTATTTGTCGACTCACCGCACTGTGAGTGACATGAAGTTGTTACTGCCGCACTGACAAAACTGCCTGTTTCATGCTGCACTATTAAAAAAAACGCAATGATGTTAAAGAGGGCATTTCATAGGAGTTGACCATAAATTAAGTCATAAAAAATAGACGATGAAAAATCACAGATATATTGCAAGATAAATCGCTTTTTATTTTTTAGTCAAATTAGCAAAAATAGAGTGGTTCCTAGTGAGATAAAAGAGTTTTTTATTAAAGTAAAAACTTATTTTATGTCACTTTTTATGACTTATTATTGA
>NZ_MIIZ01001291.1:0-419 GCF_001743005.1 Shigella sp. FC1967
TTGATGCCCTACTCCGGAATGCAGCAATTTGGATCTTTGGCTTGTCCTTCTCCGTTGGTGGCACTTACGTCACTGGCGAGGCCAGTACATGGGTCGTTTACCTAGCCACTTCTGGTGCAATGACACTCTGTTCTGTCGTAACAGCCTACCTGCTCGTGACCTATCACCGCTGGGGGCTGATGACGGCCAGGGTCTGGTTGCTATTGAGTGCCTGCCTAAACGGCTATGCCGTCTATTTGAGTAGCCACAACATCCAGTTGGTGGTGGCACTGCTTTCCAGCCTGTTTATTGCTTTGTGGATGCTCAGACCCTTGAGCATCCAGCAGTGAAGGGGACGTACAAGGTAATCGCTGATCTTCACCGTCAGCTATGGGGAATGTTGAAGGGGCAAACACAATGACGACGAATACTCAAAACGC
>NZ_MIIZ01001292.1:0-416 GCF_001743005.1 Shigella sp. FC1967
GCACTGTGATAACTGGCGCCGTGTTTCGTGGCTCCGATCTTTCTTGTGGGGAGTTTTCATCGTTTGATTGGTCTTTGGCTGATTTTACTGGTTGTGATTACGGTGGGCGCTTGGCGAGCTTGATGCAAGGCGAATTAATTTAGATGGAGTGAAGTTGGATGGAGAGCAGGCGCTTCAGCTTGTTGAGAGTTTAGGTGTTATTGTTCACCGATAAAATCTAGGTAAAAAAACGCCTAATGCCCCAATGTGGTACTAATCAAAAACGGAGCGAAGCGACATCTTCATCTTGTCTTTGCTTTTCTCCATGATCAGTTATTGGGTCATGGTCTCTTAGCTCGTTAATCTGGCTAAGTTTGGTTAGGTTGGGCTTCTTTCGACACTTCGCAATCCAAGAAATCCCTAGTCCGTTGATTGGT
>NZ_MIIZ01001293.1:0-415 GCF_001743005.1 Shigella sp. FC1967
TTTTATGACCGCAACAATGACAGGTTTTCGAACTGGCAAACCATTGATCCAGTTTTACCAGATGGACGCCTTTTTCTGCGGCTTTGTATTCCAGCTTTGTGATAAAACCATGCCAGCCTGCATCACCGATAGCGCGAGCCAGACAGTGGTTTTTCATCATATTCGCCGATTTCAGTGTCTCGACAATTACCGCTTGGTTTTCGTCAATAATTGCACGAGAGAGCTTGTGTTGAAAATCAGCACGGGCATTGGCTACCCGTAATTTCACGATGTAAACGCGCTTCAATCGGTGCGATTTTCGGGATTTTTTATCGCGCCATCAATGACTTTTGATCCCGACACAATGATAGCTAGATTGTCTGCCATGCTTACTTTTAAACGTGGGAAAACGGGCTTTTAGTTTCGGATTAAAAAA
>NZ_MIIZ01001294.1:0-415 GCF_001743005.1 Shigella sp. FC1967
GTGGCTTCTGGAGCTAACGCGTTAAATCGACCGCCTGGGGAGTACGGCCGCAAGGTTAAAACTCAAATGAATTGACGGGGGCCCGCACAAGCGGTGGAGCATGTGGTTTAATTCGATGCAACGCGAAGAACCTTACCTACTCTTGACATCCAGCGAATCCTTTAGAGATAGAGGAGTGCCTTCGGGAACGCTGAGACAGGTGCTGCATGGCTGTCGTCAGCTCGTGTTGTGAAAATGTTGGGTTAAGTCCCGCAACGAGCGCAACCCTTATCCTTTGTTGCCAGCGCGTTATGGTGGGAACTCAAAGGAGACTGCCGGTGATAAACCGGAGGAAGGTGGGGATGACGTCAAGTCATCATGGCCCTTACGAGTAGGGCTACACACGTGCTACAATGGCAGATACAAAGAGAAGCGA
>NZ_MIIZ01001295.1:0-415 GCF_001743005.1 Shigella sp. FC1967
AGTAAACTGGTCGTGCCTCTGATCTTTACGACAAAGTATCGACGTAAGCTATTTGACGGACAGATGATCGCTCAACTGCGTGATGCATTTGACTCCGCTGCGGCAAAACTTGAATGCGAAATTATTGAGATGGACGGAGAGCCTGACCATGTGCATCTGCTGGTTGCTTACCCGCCAAAACTGGCGGTCAGTGTGATGGTCAACAATCTGAAATCAGTATCGTCGCGCCTGCTGCGCCAGCAAAACACACATTTACGGACACAAAGTAAAACGGGACTTTTGTGGTCAAGGTCGTACTTTGTCTGTAGCACCGGAGGGGGCAACGATTGAAACACTCAGAGCCTACGTTCAGAGCCAGTCAACGCTTGATTGATCTTTAAAGCCCTGCGGGCTTTATATCCCCGCCCGCACTGGG
>NZ_MIIZ01001296.1:0-413 GCF_001743005.1 Shigella sp. FC1967
ATATTACGATATAAACTTCTTATATTTATAAAACACAAAAAAAGAATATCATCGTAATTTTCATCTATATCCTAATAAGACGTAATAAATGGAATTTCCTAAAGATCGAGTTTACCACTCCGTCATCTGCGTACTGGCTTTTATAGGTTACTTCTTTTCCTCTTTTAGCCTATTGCTAACGCCTTCACCTACTACATTGTTTCAATCGCCTTATATCATCTCATTAGTCAGTTTTTTTATTTATCTTCCCTACTGCCTAATTATTTGGTTTGCCTATCAAAAACATATTAAATTAATGCCATTAGGTCGTCTTCATATTACGATATAAACTTCTTATATTTATAAAACACAAAAAAAGAATATCATCGTAATTTTCATCTATATCCTAATAAGACGTAATAAATGGAATTTCC
>NZ_MIIZ01001297.1:0-413 GCF_001743005.1 Shigella sp. FC1967
CCCCAGTAAACGGCGGCCGTAACTATAACGGTCCTAAGGTAGCGAAATTCCTTGTCGGGTAAGTTCCGACCTGCACGAATGGCGTAATGATGGCCAGGCTGTCTCCACCCGAGACTCAGTGAAATTGAACTCGCTGTGAAGATGCAGTGTACCCGCGGCAAGACGGAAAGACCCCGTGAACCTTTACTATAGCTTGACACTGAACATTGAGCCTTGATGTGTAGGATAGGTGGGAGACTATGAAGTGTGGACGCCAGTCTGCATGGAGTCAACCTTTGAAATACCACCCTTTAACGTTTTGATGTTCTAACCTAGGTCCATAATCTGGATCGGGGACCGTGTCTGGTGGGTAGTTTGACTGGGGCGGTCTCCTCCTAAAGAGTAACGGAGGAGCACGAAGGTTGGCTAAGCAT
>NZ_MIIZ01001298.1:0-13181 GCF_001743005.1 Shigella sp. FC1967
CGGAAATCAAACTCTCCAGGTAAAATATATCTTGCTGATTTATTCTTTCCGCAAACTTGAGCTGTATTTGGAAATAGATGAAGAGCATCACGATAGTGATGAGGCTAAAAAAGCAGATGCAATTAGACGGCTTGATATTATTGAAACTACTGGTTTTATCGAAAATCGGATCCCTGCTAGTAACGTTACTCTAGAACAGTTAAATGCTAGTATAGACGAATTTGTTAATTTGCTTATAGACACTAAAGAAAAGCTAAAGGCGCAAAAGAATTTTCTACCTTGGGACTATAACGCACAATATACAGCTGAGCGCCACATAAATGCTGGTTTTATGGAAGTTGGGCCTCATGCTATTTTTCGCTACCATCGTGATGCTTTAGAGTGCTTTGGCTATATTAATAAAGGGCATCACCAGTCTGGTAGTTGGAAGTTACCCGAAAATATTGTAAAAGCGATTGGTTTATCTGGTCGTACAATGGTGTGGTTTCCTCGTCTTTATAAAGCTGGTGTTTGGGATAATGAGCTTTCTCGTGATGGTGAATGGATCACAGAGAAAAGTCTTGAAGTCAATAACAACTATATCGAAGATTGGGATTATCGTATTGTTATGGCTCATTCTCGAGATGAACTTAACCGAGTGTTATATCGGTTTCTAGGGGTTTTTCAGATAGATAAGAATCAATCCGTAGAAGGAGTAAATATTTTTAAACGAATTAATACTAAAGTAAAAGTCTTTAATTCATATAATTAAATATTTCTTTAATATAAAATATGCCCCTAGCTTTTTACTAGGGGCATGAGTGCCGAGTTGCTCACAAGGCTTCTTATTATACGGTTATTTAGCGTCTTTTTTCGCTAACGCTTTCATTGCTTTTTCAACGCCAGCGCCATATTCAGGGTGAACTTTCTTAAATAGGGCAATTTGACGTTTTTTGTGTATCTTTACTTGCCTGCACTAACTCACCTGCTATACGCGCAAACATACGTTGATGCTCTTCATCACTCAGTAATTCATACAGCGCACGTGGTTGACTGAAATAATCTTCATCCTCACGATGATTCCAATGATCTGCCGCACCTTCAATTGATAATGGTGGTTCTTTAAAATTAGGCTGTTCTTGGAACATTCCGCCATTATTTGGCTCGTAAGTAATGCCACTACCACTATTGCCATCAACACGCATTGCACCATCACGGTGATAATTATGGAATGGGCATTGTGGTGCATTGACGGGGATTTGATGGTGATTAACACCTAAACGATAGCGGTGAGCATCACCATAAGAGAATAGGCGACCTTGTAACATTTTATCTGGCGAGAAGCCAATGCCTGGAACAATGTTAGCAGGGCTAAATGCCGCTTGCTCTACATCAGAGAAGTAGTTTTCAGGATTACGATTTAACTCGAAATAGCCTACATCGATTAAAGGATAATCCGCATGAGGCCAAACTTTAGTTAAATCAAAAGGATTATAAGGGACTTTTGACGCTTCTTTTTCTGGCATCACTTGGATCTGTAAATTCCAACGAGGGAAATCACCACGTTCAATAGCATCAAATAAATCACGTTGCGAGCTTTCTCTATCTTTACCGACTAGCGCTTCAGCTTCATCATCCATCAGATTTTTAATGCCTTGCTGGCAACGGAAGTGGAATTTAACCCAAAAGCGCTCATTATCTTTGTTAATAAAGCTATAAGTATGGCTACCAAAACCATGAATAAAACGATAACTTTGTGGTAAACCGCGGTCGCTCATATCAATAGTTAATTGGTGCAATGCTTCTGGTAAATGTGAGAAGAAATCCCATTTGTATGCCATATTGCGTAGGTTAGTTTTAGGATCACGTTTTACAATGTGGTTTAAGTCAGGGAATTTCAGAGCATCACGAAGGTAGAAAACAGGAGTGTTGTTACCCACCATATCCCAGTTACCTTCTTCAGTATAAAATTTTAACGCAAAGCCACGAATATCACGCTCGGCGTCTGCTGCACCTCTTTCACCAGCAACTGTCGAAAAACGCGCAAACATTTCTGTTTTTTTACCCACTTTAGAGAAAATTTTAGCGCGAGTATATTTTGTAATATCGTGAGTGACTTTAAATGTACCAAAAGCACCAGAGCCTTTCGCGTGCATACGTCTTTCTGGAATAACTTCACGATCAAAGTGAGCCAGCTTTTCTAGAAACCAGACATCTTGAAGTAACATTGGACCACGAGGGCCTGCTGTCATCGAGTTATTATTGTCTACAACCGGTGCGCCTGACGCCGTTGTGAGCTTTTTCTTTTCCATCACATATCTCCAGTTTATGAAATAGTTAACGTTCTAAAAAATAGCATGCGTGAATAAAACTAAGCGAACAGCCTTATATTTATTATGGTTTATATTGACCGTAATTCCACTTTAGCAATATTAAACTCATTAATAAAACCAATTAGACCAATAATATTAATAGACGTAACTTATTTACATAGATTGAAAATTCTACAGGTTATCTTTCAATTTTCACTCAATTTGTTTAATAAATTTGCTGTATAATTATAAGTTTGGATAATTATTTTCTGGAGTAATAACAATGAAAAAATATTTATTGGTCGGCGCAATAAGTGCACTGTTTGTGGCTGGAAATGCCAATGCAGTATCAATGAATATTCAAGCAGGGAAACATTATACTGATGTTCGCGCTGGTTTAGGTGATCCTACAGCGGGTCTTTCTTTTAACGGAAACTGGGCACGTAGTGATCATGATGGTCAGACAGGTAGCCTCGGTGCAAAATTCGCATTGCCATTAGGGCCTTTCTCAGCGAGTGTTGGAGGTAAAGCACTCTACTTATCACCAAAAAATGGTGATGATGGTGCCGCTTTAGCGGGTGGTGTGGGTCTTAACTGGAATGTTCTGCCTTCTTTAAGTGTGTATGGAGAAGCTTATGCATCTCCAGAAGGGTTAACCTCTGGCAGTAAATCTTATTATGAAGCCGATGTGGGGGCTCAATTAATGGTATTTAAACCACTGCATGTTAATGCGGGTTATCGTGTGATTGAAATCGAAAACTCACATAATAGAAGCAACAATAAATTAGCGGATGGTTTCTATGTGGGAGCGGGTTTAAGTTTCTGATCCCAGCGCTATCTTTGAATCAAAAAAGCAGGTGTTCACAATGAACTGCACCTGCTTTTTTATTGCCTATAAGAAAGCGGATATAAAAATGTTAGCCTACTTGAGGTAATAAACCAAAAGTAATCGCGATTTGAATACCAATTACAACGAGTCCACAAATAAACACAATACCTAATGCACCTTTCCCACCTTTAACTTTGTATTTATCTGTCCCGTGTTTTTCTTGTCTGACTTTCCATACTAATAAAGCCGGTAGAAGCAACGCTAAGATTGACAGCGCAATAGCAGCATAGGCTAGAGCTTGCACAAAGTTAGGGAAGTAAAGCGCACACAGTAAAGGCGGTACAAACGTTAATAGACTTGATTGCATGCGCCCAGTTGCGCGATTACTGCGTTTGAATAGGTCAGCGAGATAATCAAATAAGCCTAATGCAACACCAAGGAATGAAGTCGCTAAAGCTAATGCGGCAAATAGGTTAACTGCAATATTTACGCGAGGTGTCGCAACAACATCACGAATAGCTGTCAGTAAGCCATTTAATCCAGATTGTTGCGCCATAATTCCCATAAAAGTATTTGTTGGGATAGCGCCTAACGTGGCAATTTGCCATAAAATATAAGCAACAAGTGGGATCGCACTACCAATAATAAAGATAATACGTAGCTTTTTAATATCCCCATTCATGTAACTGACAATACTTGGCACACTCCCATGAAAACCAAATGAGGTAAAAATAACAGGAATAGCAGAAAGAATAAGCCCATACGCCACAGGCATTGAGGTTAAGTTTACTGATTCAACGTGAGGTAACATCACAATCAGCATAAATATGAGGAAGAAAACTTTCGCGGTAAATAATAGACGGTTAATCATATCAACCGATGTTGTCCCAATTCCTACCACAGCGCCACCAATCACTGTAAAGATAATAATACCTTGTGTGACAGAAAGCTCATGACCAATCCAAGATGAGAGGGTGGAGGAAAGGAGTTCACCTGCACCACTAATATAAGCTGTTGTTAGCGCATACATTAATAGCAATAGTGCGAGTCCAGTGATAACTTGACCGCCTATACCGAGATAGCGTTTTGCGATAGAGCCAAGACCAGTATGGGGATCGTTGTATTGATAAACTTCCACCAACAATAATGCGGTATAGCTCATCAATAACCATAAGCCAATAAGTAATAGCATCATTGTGCTAAAACCAATACCCACCGCAGCAAGTGGCATTGCCAACATACCTGCCCCAATTGTTGTTCCTGCAACAATAAAAACACTGCCTATAGTGCGATTCTTCACAAGATCCTCTGTTCACGAGACTATTTTATTTACTTGAAAAGCAGAGTATAAGAATGGTAAATTTCTGTCAAATTTTAATTACGTACAGTGTAATCATTAGTTTACAAAAAATGTTTTATGAATAAAAAAAACGCCAATCATAAATATGAATTGGCGCTTAAAGAGGAAGGTTTATAAGAGACTTAATCGTCAAGCTCTACCATTCGTCTTATTTGATCTCGATTAATTTGTTTAAGCTGTCCTGTTTCTGCATCTTTGTAGGTAATTAATCCAGTTGCTTCATCTTCTTGGGGTTTATCTGTTGTTAAAATTGTTTCCCCATTTACTGTTTCTATTTTTTGCGGACTTTGAACAGCCTGCAACGAGCAGAATTGAGGTAGAAATAGCAATGACTGAGAAAATAGACTTTAATTTCATAATGCTTTTCCTTTTTTTATCGTGTTAACTTAACCTTAGTCAAAGTTGAACAAGAGTGTTAGAAAAAAGCTCAAATTAAGATGATTCAAATTATTCAGAGTGAATTTCTATTTCAATATCACTGATAGGGTGACAGCTACAAGGTAAGATTTCATCAGGCTGAATAAAGGCTAAAGGCTCATTGTGATAACAAACTTTGCCTTTCACTAAACGTAGACGACAAGAGCCGCAGTAGCCTTCGCGACATTGGTATTCGATTTGGACTTTCCCGTGTTCTAATGCATCAAGCAAAGAAGGATGGGTGTCAGTATGGAATTCTAGTGGTTTTGAAGGACCCTGCTGATGCAGGGTCACTTTATGAGATGCCATAACGTATCGCTATTATTTCTCAGTATTACAGTTCAAAGTTACTTAAGTCATCAGTATCAACTTGTGAATCGATTTGACCCACGAGGTAAGAACTGACTTCCACTTCTTGAGGCGCAACTTGAACGTTGTCAGACACTAACCATGCATTGATCCATGGAATAGGGTTAGAGCGCGCTTTAAATGGTAATTTAAGACCCACAGCTTGCATGCGAATATTTGTAATATATTCAACATATTGGCAAAGGATATCTTTATTTAAACCAATCATTGAGCCTTCAGAGAATAGGTATTCAGCCCACTCTTTTTCTTGCTCAGCGGCTTCAACAAACAGGTCATAACACTCTTGCTCACATTCAGCTGCAATTTCTGCCATTTCAGGATCATCTTGACCTGAACGCAATAAATTCAGCATATGCTGTGTACCTGTTAAGTGTAGCGCTTCATCACGCGCTATGAGTCTAATGATTTTCGCGTTACCTTCCATCAGTTCACGTTCTGCAAAGGCAAATGAACAGGCAAAACTAACGTAGAAACGGATCGCTTCTAGTGCGTTGACGCTCATTAAGCACAGATAAAGCTGTTTCTTTAATTTGCGTAATGTGACATGAACTGTTTTACCTTTAACCTGATGTTCACCTTCACCATACATGTGATAAAGATTGGTCAGCTTGATTAATTCATCATAATAAGAAGAAATATCACGCGCACGTTTTAAAATTTCTTCATTTTCAACGATGTCATCAAATACAACGGACGGATCGTTAACAATATTACGAATAATATGTGTATAAGAACGTGAGTGAATGGTTTCAGAGAATGACCATGTTTCAACCCATGTCTCTAACTCTGGAATTGAGATTAAAGGTAAGAAAGCCACGTTAGGGCTTCTTCCTTGAATTGAATCCAACAGTGTTTGATATTTTAAATTACTAATAAAAATATGTTTTTCATGATCAGGCAACGCATTATAGTCAATACGATCACGAGAAACGTCCACTTCTTCTGGACGCCAGAAGAAGGAGAGTTGTTTTTCAATTAGCTTTTCAAAAATAGGGTATTTTTGCTGATCATAACGCGCTACGTTAACAGATTGCCCAAAAAACATGGGCTCCTGAAGTTGATCATTTTTAACTTGTGAAAAAGTAGTATAAGACATAGCTTCCTCAATTAAATTTTACACGCGCCGCCTTCACAATCTGAATCTTCTGTCTCAACGACTTCCAGATCACCCTGTACATCGTCTGCACCATCACGGGTATTGTGGTAATAAAGTGTTTTTACACCATATTTGTAAGCGAGCAGCAAATCTTTCAGCAGTTGGTTCATTGGAACCTTACCGCTAGGGAAACGAGTAGGATCGTAGTTAGTGTTTGCTGAAATTGCTTGGTCAACGAATTTCTGCATGATACCCACTAACTGCAAGTAACCTTCAATACTTGGCATTTGCCACAGTAATTCATAAGCGCCTTTTAAACGCTCATACTCAGGAACCACTTGACGTAAAATACCGTCTTTAGAGGCTTTAATACTGATATAACCACGAGGTGGTTCGATACCATTTGTTGCATTCGAAATCTGTGAAGATGTTTCTGATGGCATCAGCGCAGACAGTGTTGAATTACGTAAACCGTGCGCTTTAATGTCTTTGCGTAAACCTTCCCAATCGTAATGCAGCGGTTCTTTTGTCAGTACATCCAATGATTTTTTATAGGTATCAATAGGTAAAATACCTTCAGCGTAAGTGGTTTCATTAAACCATGGACATGCGCCTTGTTCTTTCGCTAATTCATTAGATGCTTTTAATAAATAGTATTGAATGGCTTCAAATGCACGATGGGTTAAGTTATTTGCGCTACCATCGGAGTAGCGAACACCGTGCTTCGCTAAATAATAAGCAAAGTTAATGACACCAATACCTAAGGTACGACGACCCATTGCACCTTGTTTGGCTGCTAAGATTGGATAATCTTGGTAATCTAATAACGCATCTAATGAACGAACAGCTAAACGAGCAAGTTCTTCTAATTCATCAAGATTTTCAATTGCACCTAAGTTAAATGCAGATAATGTACACAGTGCAATTTCACCATTAGGATCTTTAATATCATTTAATGGTTTAGTAGGCAGTGCGATTTCTAAGCATAAGTTTGATTGGCGAATTGGTGCAATTGCCGGATCAAATGGGCTATGTGTATTACAATGGTCAACGTTCTGAATATAGATACGACCAGTTGAGGCACGTTCTTGCATCATTAATGAGAATAATTCAACCGCTTTAACTTGTTTTTGGCGGATGCTCTTATCTTTCTCATATTGCACATATAAACGTTCAAATTCATCTTGATCAGCAAAGAATGCATCATATAAACCAGGGACATCAGAAGGACTGAATAAAGTAATATTCTGGTCTTTGATTAAACGTTCATACATTAATTTGTTTAATTGAACGCCGTAATCTAAATGACGAACACGGTTATCATCAACACCACGGTTATTTTTCAGTACCAGCAGGCTTTCAACTTCTAAATGCCATAATGGATAGAACAAGGTTGCCGCACCACCACGAACACCACCTTGCGAGCAAGATTTTACCGCAGTTTGGAAGTGTTTATAGAATGGGATACAACCCGTATGGAATGCTTCACCATTACGAATAGCACTACCTAATGCACGAATACGACCTGCATTAATCCCAATACCTGCACGCTGAGAAACATATTTCACAATCGCACTTGATGTCGCATTGATAGAATCAAGGCTGTCGTCGCACTCAATTAAAACACAAGAGCTAAATTGACGAGTTGGTGTTCTTACACCCGCCATGATTGGCGTCGGTAATGAGATTTTAAAGGTTGAAATCGCATTATAGAAACGTTCGATATAGTCCATACGTGTTGCTTGTGGATAACGAGAGAACAAGCAAGCTGCAACTAAAACATATAAGAACTGTGCGCTTTCGTAAATTTCGCCTGTAATACGGTTTTGAACGAAGTATTTACCTTCTAATTGTTTAACCGCGGCGTAGGAGAAATTCATATCACGTTGATGAACAATAAAGCTATTCATCTGTTCGAACTCTTCCTGTGTGTAATCTTCAAGAAGATGGCGATCGTATTTGCCTAAATCGACTAATTTTTTAACGTGCTCATACAGTGTCGGTGGCTCAAATTGACCATACGCTTTTTTACGTAAATTAAATACGGCAAGACGGGCAGCGAGATACTGATAATCAGGCGTTTCACCAGAGATTAAGTCTGCAGCCGCTTTTACCAGCGTTTCATGGATATCAGCAGTTTTGATACCATCATAAAACTGAATCTGAGAACGTAATTCAACTTGAGATACAGAGACATTTTCTAGACCTTCTGCGGCCCAGGTAATAACACGGTGAATTTTGTCTAAGTCAATGCGTTCTTTATGACCATCACGTTTTGTAACGAGTAGGCTGTGATTCATGAGCGATGCACCTTTCTTGCATTAGTGCTACCTGAAATTTTATACCGCAAAAAAACGCTCCCGATGACAATCTGTGCCAAGGAGTCTTGTGGTGTGAAATTTAAGGAAACACAATATATAGGGGTTGGTTCAAATGGTGATAACAAGATAAAGGTAATTGAGAGATTGATCAAGTGTACAAATCTGATTGTTTCTGTGGATAAATAGGGGATAAATTTTTTAATAACTGCCTGTACCCTGCATAAATACAGGCAGTAAGAAACACAAATTCAAGTGACATCGATGTAAAGTCAATTTTTAAAAAAATGTGATCGTTTGATGTTTTATTAAACCAAATCAAACTTTCAATTTCACAAATTCGAGTTATGTGTCGATTGTGTGTGCACCATATAATTCACATCAACATTTGGCGCTAATCGGAATTTATCAGTGATAGGGTTATAATGTAAACCAATCATATTTTTGCTACGTAAATCGGTTTCATCGACCCAACTCAGTAATTCTGATGGACGAATAAACTTATTAGCATCATGTGTGCCCTTAGGTACCATATTCAGAATATACTCTGCACCGACGACCAGCATTAGCCACGCTTTTTTATTACGATTGATGGTTGAAAAGAAAACATGTCCACCTGGTTTTACCAGTTTGGCGCAGGCTCTTACAACAGAAGATGGGTCAGGAACGTGTTCTAACATCTCCATGCAAGTAACAACGTCGTAAGTTTGTGGGTTTTCATTTGCGTGGTTTTCAACGGTATCTTGAATGTAAGTGACAGGAATACCTGATTCGAGTGAGTGCAAACGTGCAACTTGTAATGGCTCTGTACCCATATCAAGCCCCGTTACTTCAGCCCCAACGCATGCCATACTTTCAGACAAAATACCGCCACCACAACCAACATCGAGGACTTTTTTTCCAAATAGGCCGTCAGCGCGTTCTTGAATATAGTTGAGTCTTAGTGGGTTGATGCGGTGCAATGGCTTAAATTCACCATCAAGATCCCACCACCGTGATGCGACGCTTTCAAACTTGTCGATTTCATGCTGATCCACGTTAGCATGTAAAGAGGTTGTTTTATCATTCATCAGAAAGTATTACTCCTATTTTTATATTGTCATGATTCTACCAACGTTAGACGCCGAAATCGAAGAGAATAGAGAAACGATCATTAATTTAGTTGTTTCCTTTTTCCAAAAATTGGCGATTTGTGGTATAGTTCTAAACCTTTGAATCCGTAGTATGAGGGACAGTGGCTCCATGAGCGACATTGCCAGAGAAATCACACCAGTTAATATCGAAGAAGAGCTGAAAAGCTCATATTTGGATTATGCGATGTCTGTTATTGTAGGACGCGCATTACCCGATGTTCGAGACGGACTGAAGCCAGTACACCGCCGAGTGCTTTTCGCGATGAATGTACTAGGAAACGATTGGAATAAACCTTATAAAAAATCAGCCCGTGTTGTTGGGGATGTTATCGGTAAATATCACCCGCACGGTGACAGTGCTGTTTATGAAACGATTGTTCGTTTAGCACAGCCTTTTTCTATGCGTTACATGTTGGTTGACGGGCAGGGTAACTTCGGGTCAGTTGATGGTGACTCGGCGGCTGCGATGCGTTATACCGAAGTTCGTATGGCGAAAATCGCCCATGAACTGCTGGCGGATTTGGAAAAAGAAACGGTTGATTTTGTTCCTAACTATGATGGAACAGAACATATTCCGGCAGTAATGCCAACCCGTATTCCAAACTTGTTAGTCAATGGTTCTTCAGGGATTGCGGTAGGGATGGCAACAAATATTCCTCCACATAACCTAGGCGAAGTTATCGACGGTTGTCTTGCTTACGTTGATAATGAAGACATCACGATTGAAGAGTTGATGGAACATATTACGGGGCCTGATTTCCCGACGGCGGCTATTATTAATGGCCGCAGAGGAATTTTAGATGCTTACCGTACTGGTCGCGGAAAAATTTATATCCGTGCTCAGGCTGATATCGAAACTGATGAGAAAACAGGTCGCGAAACGATTATCGTGACAGAAATTCCTTATCAAGTGAATAAAGCTCGCTTAATTGAAAAAATTGCAGAGCTTGTTAAAGATAAGCGTATTGAAGGCATTAGCGGACTACGTGACGAATCTGATAAAGACGGCATGCGTATTGTCGTTGAAATCAAACGTGATGCTGTGGGTGAAGTGGTATTAAATCACTTATTCTCACAAACACAAATGCAGGTTTCTTTCGGTATTAATATGGTTGCTCTTCACCAAGGTCAGCCAAAACTATTAAATTTAAAAGAAATTATCTCTGCCTTTATTCGTCACCGTCGTGAAGTTGTTACTCGTCGTACGATTTATGAATTACGTAAAGCGCGTGACCGTGCCCATATCTTAGAAGCATTAGCTGTTGCCTTGGCGAACATTGACCCTGTTATTGAAATGATCCGTCAAGCACCAAATCCAGCAGAAGCAAAAGCGGCATTAATTGCACAACCTTGGGATTTAGGTAGTGTTTCTACCATGTTAGAGCGTGCTGGCGACAGCAATGTTGCTCGTCCTGAATGGTTAGAGCAACAATATGGCGTGCATGACGGTAAGTACTATCTGACAGAGCAACAAGCTCAAGCTATTTTGGATCTGCGTTTGCAGAAACTGACAGGCCTTGAACATGAAAAACTGTTAGATGAATATCGTGAGCTATTACTCCAAATTGCTGAGTTATTACATATCCTAAGAAGCCCAGAGCGTCTGATGGAAGTCATTCGTGAAGAGCTAAATGCGATTAAAGATCAATATAACGATCCTCGTCGTACTGAGATCACTGAAAATACAGCGGATATTAATATCGAAGACTTGATCAATGAAGAAAATGTTGTAGTGACACTTTCTCATCAAGGTTACGTAAAATATCAACCACTTACTGATTACGAAGCACAGCGACGTGGCGGTAAAGGTAAATCAGCAGCGAGAATTAAAGAAGAAGACTTTATCGATCGTCTATTGGTGGCAAACACCCATGATACGATTTTATGCTTCTCAAGCCGTGGTCGTCTCTATTGGATGAAAGTTTACCAGCTACCAGAGGCAAGTCGTGGTGCGCGTGGTCGTCCAATTATCAACTTATTACCTCTTGAACAAAATGAACGTATTACCGCTATTTTGCCAGTAAGAGAGTATGAAGAAGATAAGTTTGTCTTTATGGCAACGGCAAGCGGAACCGTGAAGAAAACACCTCTGCAAGATTTCAGTCGTCCTCGTAGTGCAGGTATCATTGCCGTTAATTTAAATGAAGGCGATGAGTTAATTGGTGTTGATTTAACCGATAGCACTAACGAAGTGATGTTGTTCTCTGCCGAAGGTAAAGTGGTTCGCTTTGCAGAAGATTGTGTTCGCCCAATGGGGCGTACTGCGACCGGTGTTCGTGGTATGAAATTGAGTGATGACGATAAAGTGGTTTCACTCATCATTCCTCGTGGTGAAGGTGATATCTTAACCGTAACTGAAAATGGTTATGGTAAACGTACAGCTCAAAGCGAATACCCAACGAAAAATCGTGCAACACAAGGCGTTATCTCTATTAAAGTGAGTGAGCGTAACGGTAAAGTTGTTGGTGCAATTCAAGTTGAAGAAACTGACCAAATTATGATGATCACCAATGCAGGTACATTAGTTCGTACTCGTGTTTCTGAAGTCAGCATTGTTGGACGTAATACACAAGGTGTTACTTTAATTCGTACAGCGGAAGGTGAGTTGGTTGTTGGCTTGCAGCGTGTTGAAGATGAAGATGATGCATTAGACGACGATGAAGTTAATGAAGTGATTAACGATGAATCATCCGAAGCACCTGATTCAGATTCAGTAGATGATGCGGACGAAGAATAATATTTATTATTTTGGTGTATAAATAAAATAAAGCAGGCATAATTGCCTGCTTTTTTTATGTGGTAGGCACAATTTATCATCAGAAAAAATTATCCTGATGATAAAGATCATATCATTCAGACATGCAGTAACTTCTGCTAGAATAGAATAAGTTGCTTATGCGATAGGAATATTGATTAGGGTGGTTGTTTGAGATATCTCTCGTCCTTTAAAACATCGTTAAAAATTTCCCGCTACCTTTTTCGCATATTAGGTATTATGTTGTGGGCAATGGGCGCATTGTTAACCATGTTTTACCTTATCAATATCTTCAATGATACTAAATCCGATATTCGACAAGAGTATAGTAAATAACTATACTAATCTCCCTTGGTTTCTTTAGACAAACCTCTGGCACTATCCGTGATTTACAATACCTTGCAGAACGTCACCAAGAACAAATTAACTTAAACCCAAGTATGAAAAATTCATTATTTTATGAAGGGCCATTTTCACTTCATAAGCTTAATGAAACTGCTGATTGTGAACTATTTAAAGTTGGCGGAATGGTGTTATCTAAAATCCAGCTTCGGCGACTGACTCTACAATTACTATCTTCTTTAGGTAATGCTTTACCTGTCGGCCAACAAAT
>NZ_MIIZ01001299.1:0-412 GCF_001743005.1 Shigella sp. FC1967
ATGCTTAGCCAACCTTCGTGCTCCTCCGTTACTCTTTAGGAGGAGACCGCCCCAGTCAAACTACCCACCAGACACGGTCCCCGATCCAGATTATGGACCCTAGGTTAGAACATCAAACGTTAAAGGGTGGTATTTCAAGGTTGACTCCATGCAGACTGGCGTCCACACTTCATAGTCTCCCACCTATCCTACACATCAAGGCTCAATGTTCAGTGTCAAGCTATAGTAAAGGTTCACGGGGTCTTTCCGTCTTGCCGCGGGTACACTGCATCTTCACAGCGAGTTCAATTTCACTGAGTCTCGGGTGGAGACAGCCTGGCCATCATTACGCCATTCGTGCAGGTCGGAACTTACCCGACAAGGAATTTCGCTACCTTAGGACCGTTATAGTTACGGCCGCCGTTTACTGGGG
>NZ_MIIZ01001300.1:0-411 GCF_001743005.1 Shigella sp. FC1967
ATGCCCACTATGTTAGAATTTTATTATGGGCCGATAAAATCAATCACCATTACTAGCTCATTACCTGAAAAAGGTCGATTTAAAGCCTATAAAGGTGAAATTCAATTTGATGAATGCGGCTCTCTCACTAAATTTGATTCTTCGACACAAGAATATATTCATGAGCGAATCGAAACAAATCTTGTAAGAATGTCAACACCTTATAATATCAAATATAAATATCAGCTGAAGAGTTTACACAAAGTCTATACTCTCTATCTTGATGAACTGTATGGTAAAATAATCAAAACCAAGGTGAACCAGTCTAATAATATGCCCACTATGTTAGAATTTTATTATGGGCCGATAAAATCAATCACCATTACTAGCTCATTACCTGAAAAAGGTCGATTTAAAGCCTATAAAGGTGAA
>NZ_MIIZ01001301.1:0-411 GCF_001743005.1 Shigella sp. FC1967
CTTTCTCCAACTTTTTTTAATCCGAAACTAAAAGCCCGTTTTCCCACGTTTAAAAGTAAGCATGGCAGACAATCTAGCTATCATTGTGTCGGGATCAAAGTCATTGATGGCGCGATAAAAATCCCGAAAATCGCACCGATTGAAGCGCGTTTACATCGTGAAATTACGGGGGCGCTGAAAAGTATCACACTGAGCCGTAGCGCAACCGGAAAATACTATGCGTCACTACTCTGTGATGACGGGGTAGAAGCACCGGCAAAGCCAACATTGATATCAAATATCACGGGGCGTTGATGTGGGGCTGAGTCATTACGCCATCAAATCAGACGGCAATAAGATTGCTAATCCGCGCCACCTTATCAATGCCAGCCGTCACCTACGATCGAAAACAAAAAGCCTTATCTCGCAAGC
>NZ_MIIZ01001302.1:0-410 GCF_001743005.1 Shigella sp. FC1967
GGGCGCTTGGCGAGCTTGATGCAAGGCGAATTAATTTAGATGGAGTGAAGTTGGATGGAGAGCAGGCGCTTCAGCTTGTTGAGAGTTTAGGTGTTATTGTTCACCGATAAAATCTAGGTAAAAAAACGCCTAATGCCCCAATGTGGTACTAATCAAAACGGAGCGAAGCGACATCTTCATCTTGTCTTTGCTTTTTCTCCATGATCAGTTATTGGGTCATGGTCTCTTAGCTCGTTAATCTGGCTAAGTTTGGTTAGGTTGGGCTTCTTTCGACACTTCGCAATCCAAGAAATCCCTAGTCCGTTGATTGGTGCTCTTATCAGGTACGCACTGTAATCTTTCGATACCGCAGCGTGATTCGGAGGTAGAGCCGGAATTTCGTTTTCCGGTACGTTTTACTACCACAATTT
>NZ_MIIZ01001303.1:0-409 GCF_001743005.1 Shigella sp. FC1967
GAACACTATCCATCCAGCTACGCTGGAAGGCGCTGGTGAACTCCGCCCGGAACATGGTCACAAACCCCTGCTGATGTTGGTTTACCTGCAACAGCGTTTCGCGGATGACTTTTCAAACGTAGAGAAGCCGCTGGTGGCATTCTGTGATGAACAGGGTGATACCTTCGACTACGAGCGTTTTGATTCACTAAAACCCCTCATTGAACGGTTTGGTTTCAGCTACGACGAAGTAAGAGCAGATGCAGAAAGGCTTGGCCTTGTATCTGAGCTGATTCGCCTGGCAGAGATCGATGCGAACAAGAGGATCACTTTTTTTTAACCCTTACGGGGGCTTGCTCCCCGAAAGGGGCGTTGGCCCTCTCCAAATAACTTGGAGGTCATGATGTCTAAAGGCGTCAACAAAGTAATT
>NZ_MIIZ01001304.1:0-408 GCF_001743005.1 Shigella sp. FC1967
CTTCCCAGTCGATATTGGCAAGGCGTTTCTTGGCAACATCAATAAGGTCTGGCTCGCTGATTTTCTCCACTGGCCCCTTAACGCCGAGATCGCCTTTTTTCTCCGTTATCCACTTCCCGAGCCAACCATACCGGTCGGACAACCCGGAGACCTGGGCGACGACGTTTGGTTGTTCGCCAGGCAACGGCTCATCCTCCAGCATCACAATCGTGGGAACGGCTGTGATGTTGTACGTTTTGAACAACGTAGGGTTGATGATGATGTTCGGCACTGGGTCTTTTTTGGCCGCGAGCGCCTGAATAGCTTTAACCCCCTGCCCCAGGTTCATTCCTTCCGGGATTCCACGGAACACAATTACAGCATCAGGCTGGCCTGACACCGCTGTGAGGACATCATCCAACCCCTGAT
>NZ_MIIZ01001305.1:0-407 GCF_001743005.1 Shigella sp. FC1967
AATTTGGGCATCTTCCAGTAAACGAATAATGCCCCAGACGCCACGATAATCACCATAAATACGCGTGCCTGTGTTTGTGGTTATCCAGCTCAGTGATGCCCCAGAGGCAACGGTATCCGCTGGCCAGACAAAACGCTGCCATTGGGGTTGCTGGTTATTGTAAAGAAGAGATTGTCTATCTATCATTAAATGCGTTTGCATAATGTTGGGTGAGGTACCTGGGCGTAATTCAAAGTAAAGACGTGCTTCACCATTCGCAAAAACAACATCCCCCCAGATAGCTGAGTTTATCTAAGGCTTTTAAAAACTCGGGATTAAAGGTTAAGCCTTGGGCATTGGTGGTATCGGGTACCCAATGGGTGCCTTCTTTACGCAACACTCCGTTGAGATGGCTTTCAAGAAAACGC
>NZ_MIIZ01001306.1:0-406 GCF_001743005.1 Shigella sp. FC1967
CAATACGCGTAACAAATGAGCCTTCCTTTGCTCAGGTAAAAATAACATTTGATACTCCAACACAAACTTTAAGATTGATTTTTTATCTTTGAATTTCAAAAAACATGCATAGAAAATTCACAAGGAAGACAATAAAGAATTTCCTTTTTTATTGCCCAATAGTTAACGACTTAAAAATTAGAGATTTACATAAAATTTGAGAGGAACTTTCAAAAAAATAGGCTTGATTTAAGCGAAATATAGAGATACTGTATATTCATACAGTGCATCATGGAACGAGGTAAATATGAAACTCTCAACATCATCTCAATACGCGTAACAAATGAGCCTTCCTTTGCTCAGGTAAAAATAACATTTGATACTCCAACACAAACTTTAAGATTGATTTTTTATCTTTGAATTTCAA
>NZ_MIIZ01001307.1:0-406 GCF_001743005.1 Shigella sp. FC1967
GTCGTCATTGTGTTTGCCCCTTCAACATTCCCCATAGCTGACGGTGAAGATCAGCGATTACCTTGTACGTCCCCTTCACTGCTGGATGCTCAAGGGTCTTGAGCATCCACAAAGCAATAAACAGGCTGGAAAGCAGTGCCACCACCAACTGGATGTTGTGGCTACTCAAATAGACGGCATAGCCGTTTAGGCAGGCACTCAATAGCAACCAGACCCTGGCCGTCATCAGCCCCCAGCGGTGATAGGTCACGAGCAGGTAGGCTGTTACGACAGAACAGAGTGTCATTGCACCAGAAGTGGCTAGGTAAAACGACCCATGTACTGGCCTCGCCAGTGACGTAAGTGCCACCAACGGAGAAGGACAAGCCAAAGATCCAAATTGCTGCATTCCGGAGTAGGGCATCAA
>NZ_MIIZ01001308.1:0-405 GCF_001743005.1 Shigella sp. FC1967
CCGGTTGGGCTAGTAAATTAACGTTAATTTGCTGTTTGTTTTTGGCGACCAGCTATCGCACTTTTCGCTCTCCGAAGAGAACAAAATCTTGCTTTCCGTTGGAGACTCCCAGAATCCCCAAGGGAAAGCGGGGGAAAATCCCCCACTCACCAGTAGAACGTCTCTACTTCTTCCGGCAAATCATCAAGAGGAGCAAGCACGTCCTCATCAACAATGTACCGTGGCTTCACAGAGCCAGTAACCGTTACACGGCACCGCTCTGATGACTTCTCTCTGTACTGGTCAACATCCTCAGGCTTCACGCCTGACGCCTTATCAGCCAACAGCTTTTTGTAGTCTACCCGGCCAGCCGCTTTGTATCTCGTTACCATCACACCGCAGTAGTCGGCATGGAAGTATTCCCCC
>NZ_MIIZ01001309.1:0-13177 GCF_001743005.1 Shigella sp. FC1967
TAAGAAGAAATAATAAAAGAATTAATTTTAAAAAAAAATTTTTTTATAAAAGAATATAAAAAAAAACGCAGAGATCATTGAATAGTAAAAAAATAGAAATGATTTAAAAAATGCCATATTTTTTCAGGGGTGATAATTTCAGGTAATGGAACATCCCAATTAGCCGTAGGGAGAGATCCAACTTGTTGCAAGTATGAGCAAGTCCCATTGGGTAAAATGATTTTTGTTGCCAGTTTTCTAATGTCCTATCGTAAAAACCGCCTCCCATCCCTAATCGTTGACCTTGTGCATCAAATGCCACTAACGGTGTAAAAATAACATCAATATGGGAGATAGGAATAACCCTGTTCACATTTAAAGGCGGTTCAGAAATATTAAAACGATTTTTTACCAACATAGTCGAAGGCGTGTAGCGTAAAAACAGGAGGTGATGGCGATGAAAGGGATGCAATACAGGTAAGCAAACCTGTTTATTTAATGCCCATAGTTGGGAGATCAACGGTGATGTATCAATTTCCCCATCAAAAGAAAGAAACAGTGCAATAGTCTGCGCCTGCTTGATTTTGGGGTGAGAAAGAACGTGTTCACACAGTTTATTAGCAGCCTGTTGTTGCTCATTTAATGTAAGTAAACGTCGTTTTTGGCGAATAGCTTTGCGGATTTCATCTCTTTGCTGAAAAAGTGAAGTGTGTGACATTCATCAATCCATCAATAAGGAGTTGGCATTAAGCGACAACCATCATTTGAATCAATTTATCACACTTTAGAGGTAAAAAAGCGAAGAAGTTAACAAAATATGAGAATAGAAGCATAAAAAAAGTTCTAAACATTAAGTCGCTATAAAATACTTAGTGTTTAGAACCTTAGTAGGGGGTCTCCAAGATGCCGCCGCAAGCTGTAACCCTTGAACCCATGGTCCAAGGTGAACATAGTGTTGCTACCATTAGGCTGCCTGAACGAATCGGGTATGCTCACAAGCAACAGATCACCACGTTCTATGTGTTTCGAATATCGGCTCAGGGGACTGGCCCGCTGGCAAACATCTCAGAGAAATTGGGTGGGTGCGTTAAGCACCTTATCTATGAACTATTGTATTATTTTAATTGTAGAAAGCAACCTATTATCTGTGAATTTCGTGGCATACGCGTGCTTTCTGAACAAATCTACTTCGATGTTGAAAAAGTGCGATCATGGTGCTTGCCTTGATCGTGTAAAGCCTGTTCAATGGATTGTTGTAGCATTTTTATCTTCTCTTCCATGTTGTAGGCGTAGTCTCTGGTTTTTAACTTTTCTTCTGCCAACTCATGACTCATATTTAATGCCACGATAAAAATTAAGTGCTCTGTGTTGGAAACGCCACTGCGTTCTTTGAGATCTTGTAATCGTTGTTCCAGTTCAGCAGCAGAAGCCAGTAAAGCATCTCTTTGTTCTGGTGGGCAATTGACACGTAATGAGCGCCCAAAAATTTGAAGATCAACGGGTTGTGCGGACATGATTCCTTCCTGACATAAAATCTGTGCTACGTGTTTAGTAGTGTATACGGTTATAACGCTGTATTAAACGCTATTACTGCAAAAATTCCAATGATTAACGTGGCTTAACTGGTACAGCGACTTCTATTGATGGTAGCATATCTTGAACTATTCCCCTAAATGCGACGTTTATTCTTATGTCAAAACAGAACACATTACCGAATTACCAAACTATTGATGCATTATTACAGCAACATACAGTACCTTTAACCGCGGCTGAAATGCATGGTTTGATTACAGGATTTATTTGCGGTGCCGTGCGTGATAGCAGTTGGAAAACCTTATTACACGATCTGACCAATGAAGGTTTAGCTTTTCCTAAAACACTATCAGAGCCACTCGAAGAACTTTATCACATCACTCATGAACAGCTTGATGACAGTGTGTTCAACTTCTCTATGTTAGTACCTGACGAATCTGAATCTGTTTTTTCAAGAGCTGATGCCCTTGCGGGTTGGGTTAATCATTTTCTTTTAGGCCTGGGTGTTGCTCAACCTAAGTTGTCTGATCATAAAGAATTGACTGAAGTGATTACTGATTTGCGTAATATTGGTGCACTAGGTTACGAAGAAGACGAAAACCAAGAAGAACTTGAAGATGCGCTTGAAGAAGTTAGTGAATATGTAAAAGTCTCTGTTCAGCTTTGTTATATCACTTTTGTCGCACCAAAAGACAAAGGAAATGACAAACAAAATGAGCAACGTGTACTACATTAATTTCATCATTAATTAGATAACCATAAAGATAAATGAAAGACAGGAGTGGGTATGAATAAGCAAGAATTTTTATCCCGTCGTCAGGCATTATTAGCTCAAATGAAGCCTGCGAGTGCAGCTATCTTTTTTGCCGCACCACCAGCGCAACGTAATGCCGATAGTGAGTATCCTTATCGCCAACATAGTGATTTCCTTTATCTAACCGGTTTCAGCGAGCCTGAAGCTATTCTTGTGCTGATTAAAAGTGATGAAACACATAATCATAGTGTGCTTTTTAATCGTGTTAGAGATTTAACGGCTGAAATTTGGTTTGGTCGCCGTCTTGGACAAGAAGCTGCGCCTGAAAAATTGGGGGTTGATAAGGCGTTACCTTATGAAGATGCGAATGAACAACTTTACCAATTACTAAACGGGTTAGATGTTGTTTATCATGCTCAAGGTGAATATGCGTTTGCTGATGAGATAGTCTTTGGTGCGTTAGAAACCTTAAGAAAAGGTTCTCGTCGTAACTTAAAAGCACCTCAAACTCTTATTGATTGGCGTCCAATTGTTCATGAACAACGCCTATTTAAATCTGATTTTGAACTTGAATTACTGCGCAAAGCTGGAAAAATTACCGCATTAGCACATACGCGAGCGATGCAAAAATGTCAGCCAGGTATGTATGAGTACCAACTTCAAGGTGAGATTGAACATGAGTTTGTCTCTCATGGTGCACGTTTCCCTTCTTATAACAGTATTGTCGGTAGCGGTGAAAATGGTTGTATTCTGCACTACACCGAAAATGAAGCTAAAATGCGTGATGGAGATTTAGTTCTTATTGATGCTGGTTGTGAATATGAAGGTTATGCAGGTGATATCACTCGTACTTTTCCTGTTAATGGTAAATTTAGCCGTCAACAACGCGAAATTTATGACATTGTCTTAAAATCCATCAATGTTTCTTTGGAATTGTACAAACCAGGTACAAGTATCAAAGAAGTGACTGAGCATGTCGTGTATATCATGGTCGAAGGGCTGGTTAAACTGGGCATTATGCACGGTGAAATTGAGCATCTTATTGAGACAAAAGCCTATCAGCGTTTCTTTATGCATAGCTTAAGTCATTGGTTAGGCCTTGATGTTCATGATGTTGGACATTATGGCGTGGAGCGCGATCGTATTTTAGAGCCGGGCATGGTATTGACCATTGAACCTGGACTTTACATTGCGCCAGATGCAGATGTACCACAAGAGTATCGTGGTATTGGTATTCGTATTGAAGATGACATTGTTATCACGGAAACAGGTAATGAGAATTTAACGGCATCTGTCGTTAAAGATCCTGATGAAATTGAAGCTCTGATGGCAGGAAAAATTTAAGGCTAAAATCAGCATGAATGTGATTATTGTGGGTGGTGGAATGGCAGGGGCGACATTAGCACTGGCACTCTCTGCATTAAATAAAGGTAAAATTTCAATATCGTTAATTGAAGCAAGAGAGCCTGACAATGGGCACCCTGGGTTTGATGCAAGAGCGATCGCATTAGCGCATGGAACAGCGAAACGGTTAGAGCAAATCGGGCTTTGGTCAACATTAAAACCTTTTGTCACTCCCATTAATCATGTTCATGTCTCTGATAAAGGTCATTGTGGTTTTGTTAATATTTATGCACAAGACTATGATATCTCAGCACTGGGTTATGTTATTGAATTGCATGATGCAGGACGTCAGCTTTTTGCTAAGTTAAAAAAACAATCCAATATCACACTTTATTGCCCCGCTAAAGTTGAGCAGGTTCAACGTAATATTGATGTTGTTAAGGTAACACTTGATGATGGTACACAATTATCGGGTGATTTACTGATTGCTGCTGATGGTACACACTCACCTGTTGGTCACCAGTGCCATATTCAATGGCAGCGAGAGCCTTATCATCAAGTGGCTATGATCGCTAATGTTAAAACGCAAATCGATCCCCAAGGTAAAGCATTTGAACGTTTTACCGAATTTGGTCCATTAGCCATGTTACCCATGAGTGAAGGGCGTAGCTCATTAGTGTGGTGTCATCCTATTGAAAAATGGGATGAAGTTTCTCAATGGGATGATGAAACAACTATCGCGCATTTACAGCGTGATTTTGGCTGGCGTTTAGGAAAGATAGAGCATATTGGTAAGCGAAATTGCTACCCTTTAGTACTACAAAAAGCCAATCAAATTATTGGTCATCGTTTAGCGTTAGTTGGAAATGCCTCGCAAACGCTTCATCCTATTGCAGGACAAGGTTTTAACCTTGGCTTGCGTGATGTTATGGCGCTCGCCAATACGATCACTCAATCGATTAATGCCAATATTGATATTGGTAGTTATCGAGTACTCTCTCAATATCAACAAATTCGCCAACAAGATAGAGAAAAAACTATCTCTATTACTGATGGATTGGTGAAAGTGTTTGCAAATCGTTGTGTGCCTCTGATTGTCTCTCGCAACTTAGGATTAATGACGATGGAGTTGCTCCCAATGATGAGAGATAAATTGGCGCATCAAACACTTGGCTGGACAGACTAGAGCGTGTTGATCTTTGATAGTCATTGTTAATATCGATCAATATCTAAAATAGTAACTAGTTTGCTTTATAATTTTTTTTTTGTTGTAAAAATAAGCAGAAAAGAACAGCGGCTCTAAAATAATCGCTTTTTAGGATACTTATATTATGAAATCATTTGATGTTGTTATTGCTGGTGGTGGAATGGTTGGGCTTGCATTAGCCAGTGGATTACATGGGTGTGGATTACGTATAGCGATAATAGAAAATCACCCAGTAACGAAGCTTTTTCACCCACAAGATGATTTTTCATTACGGGTATCTGCTATTAATACAGCCAGTGAAATGTTGCTGAAAAAATTAGGTGTTTGGGAAAGTTTACAAGCATTACGAGCTACACCTTATCAAGGTATGGAAGTTTGGGATCAAGATAGTTTTGGACGTATTGAATTTTCAGCACAAAAAGAAGGGTTCAGCCACTTAGGCTCTATTATCGAAAATCACCTTATTCGTGAAGTCCTTTGGCAAAAATGTGAAAGCCATAGTGATATTACCTTCTATTCATCAACGCAGATTGAGCGCGTAGTGTGGGGGGAAAATGATGCATTTATTACCCTTAATGATGGTGAAATGTTGACAGCAAGATTAGTTGTCGGAGCCGATGGCGCCAATTCGTGGTTACGTAAACACGCAGATATTCCCCTGACTTTCTGGGATTACGAACATCATGCCTTAGTGGCGACTATTCGTACTGAACAGCCTCATGAAAATATTGCACGCCAAGTCTTCCATGGTGAAGGCATTTTGGCGTTTCTCCCTCTTTCTGATCCTCATACTTGTTCTATTGTTTGGTCTTTACCCAGCAACCTTGCTGAAAGTTATAAAAACGCAGAAAAAATCCTATTTGAGCGCACATTAGGTGTGACTTTTGATATGCGTTTAGGCCAATGTGAATTAACGAGCGATCGCATGACAATACCATTAACAGGCCGTTATGCTCGCCAGTTTGCCGCTCCCCGCTTAGCGTTATTAGGTGATGCTGCTCATACTATCCATCCTTTAGCAGGACAAGGTGTTAACCTTGGTTTTATGGATGTTGCGGAGTTAATTGGTGAGATCCGTCGCTTAAAAGCAGAAGGTAAAGATTTTGGTGAATATCTCTATTTGAGACGATTTGAGCGTCGTCGTAAACATGCGGCGGCTGTCATGCTGGCAAGTATGCAAGGATTCCGTGAACTTTTTGCTGGCAATAATCCCGTTAAAAAACTCGTCCGAGATATCGGTCTTTCGTTAGCAGATAGTTTACCGGGGGTAAAACCTAAGTTACTCGAGCAAGCAATGGGACTTTCTGATTTACCTGAATGGCTAAGTGATAAAAAATTACACTTCAGTTGAAAAAATCTAATTCCTCTCTTATTTCACATTACTTTTTATTTATATCTGACTGAAGAAATGGAAACTAAAAAAAATCTATTTTTTTCAGTCTATTCTTTGTGCTAATTCTTTTTTTTTTAGTAATTTCTCACTAAAAAATGAGCGCTGATACGCATAATTGCAATCATTAGTTCTGCATACCTATATGTCTACATTATGATGAAGAGACACAATACCCTATTTTAACTTATGGTTTATTTTTTCTCACAATGCTAAGTTCAAAGAGATGGTATCGTTTGCGTTGTACGTTAATTGCTCGTGTTTGTTAAAGCTATGTTTAAAAATAAACTTAAGTTTGAGATTAACACTATGATTTCAAATCAAGTTTAATTTTATATTTAACAAGTTGCGTTCTCTGAATAATCTAAAGTAAAAGTAGAAAGAGGGAAAAATGGCAAAACAGACTCCGTTGTATGATGAGCACGTAGCCTGCGGTGCTCGTATGGTCGATTTTCATGGGTGGATGATGCCGCTACATTATGGCTCCCAAATAGATGAACATCATATTGTACGTCGTGATGCAGGGATGTTTGATGTTTCTCATATGACTATTGTTGACTTACATGGCTCACAAGTTAAAGATTTTCTACGTTATTTATTAGCGAATGATATCGCTAAACTCACCGAAAAAGGTAAGGCACTTTATACCGGTATGCTAAATGCATCGGGGGGGGTAATTGATGATCTTATTGTCTACTATTTTGATGACTCTTTTTATCGCCTCGTTGTGAACTCTGCTACTCGTGAGAAAGATCTAGCATGGATTGAACAACACGCTTCAGATTATGTCGTTGATATCACCGTTCGTGACGATTTGGCATTAATTGCTGTTCAAGGTCCCCATGCACAAGAGAAAGTACAAAGTTTATTGAGTGAAGCGCAACGTCAAGTCGTTTCCGCTATGAAACCTTTCTATGGCGTGGAGCTTGGCGATTTGTTTATTGCAACAACGGGCTATACCGGTGAAGCAGGCTATGAAATTGCAATGCCAAAAGAACAAGCCGTCGATTTTTGGAAAAAATTATTAGCGGTGGGAGTGAAGCCCGCAGGATTAGGTGCAAGAGACACATTACGTTTAGAAGCGGGAATGAACCTATATAGCCAAGAGATGGATGAAACTATTAATCCACTTGAAGCGAATATGGGATGGACGATTGCATGGGCACCAGAAGATCGCCAGTTTATTGGTCGAGAAGCATTAGAAAAATTACGCACAACAGGCACAGATAAACTTGTTGGTCTTGTTATGCGAGAGAAAGGCGTGTTGCGTGCTGGCACTGTCGTACACTTTACGGATGATGTAGGCGAGTTAAGAGAAGGTATTATTACAAGTGGTACTTTTTCGCCTACATTAGGCTTTAGTATTGCATTAGCAAGAGTACCAGCAGGCATAAAAGATAGCGCAATTGTATTAATGCGTAATCGTGAGATGCCCGTCGAAGTGGTAAAACCTGGTTTTGTTCGATCAGGTAGAGCATTGGTATAACACGCACAATTATTTTAAATGGAGAGTAAGGTCAATGAGTCAAATACCTAGTGAATTAAAATACGCACAATCTCATGAGTGGATCCGTTCAGAAGGTAATGGTGAATACACTATTGGTATTACTGAACATGCACAGGAATTATTAGGTGACATGGTGTTTGTTGATCTACCTGAAGTGGGTAGAGAAGTTGCCGCGGGTGATGATTGTGCGGTCGCGGAATCCGTAAAAGCAGCATCAGATATTTATGCACCATTATCGGGTGAAATTATCGCCGTAAATGAAGAATTAGAGGGTTCTCCAGAACTTGTGAACAGTGCGCCTTACGGAGACGGTTGGCTATTTCGCATTAAAGCAAATAATGAAAGCGAATTAGATGACTTACTTGATGCCGCTGGTTATCAAGAATTGGTAGATAGCGAAGAGTAAAACGAAGCGCCCCGTCAAATCAATGCCGGGGCGTTTTTATTTGTTAGCTTGCTATTGTAATGCTATCTCAACATGCTTTAAGCCATATGCTATTTACCTATCCATTCATAGTGAATTCAGGAAATTACTTGCAATGACACAGACTTTAAATCAGTTAGAGTATCGCGATGAATTTATTCGTCGCCATATTGGTTCATCACCAGAACAGATTAAAGAGATGCTCAGTGCTGTTGGCGTCTCCTCATTAAATGAATTAACTCAAAAAATTGTTCCAGATAATATTCAATTAGAAACACCACCAGATGTAGGTGCAGGGGCAACAGAGCAAGAAGCTTTGGCTGAATTGAAAGCGATCGCCAGCCAAAATAAACGTTTTACTTCTTACATTGGAATGGGTTACGCGCCTTCTATATTACCTCCTGTGATTTTGCGTAATTTACTAGAAAATCCGGGTTGGTATACCGCTTATACACCTTATCAGCCAGAAGTTTCTCAAGGCCGTCTAGAATCATTATTGAATTTCCAGCAAGTGACAATTGATTACACAGGAATGGATCTTGCTTCTGCATCGTTGCTAGATGAAGCAACGGCAGCCGCTGAAGCAATGGCAATGGCTAAACGTGTAAGTAAATTAAAAAATGCCGATCGCTTCTTTGTCGCTGATGATATTCACCCTCAAACCTTGGATGTTGTCAGAACGCGTGCAGATACTTTTGGTTTTGACGTTGTTGTTGATAAAGCTGAAAAAGTATTAGAGCTTGAAGGTGTTTTTGGTGTGCTATTACAACAAGTTGGCACAAGGGGTGAAGTTCATGATCATAGCAAGTTATTAGCCGCCCTAAAAGAGCGCAAAATTATTACCAGTGTTGCGGCTGATTTAATGGCACTGGTCGTCCTTACTGCACCAGGTCATCAAGGCGCTGATATTGTATTAGGCTCAGCACAACGTTTTGGTGTCCCTATGGGTTACGGTGGCCCACATGCGGCATTCTTTGCTTGTCGTGATGAATATAAACGTGCGATGCCAGGGCGTATTATTGGTGTTTCTCGTGATGCTGCGGGTAATCGTGCATTGCGTATGGCGATGCAAACGCGTGAACAGCATATTCGTCGTGAAAAAGCGAACTCTAATATTTGTACATCCCAAGTGTTACTTGCCAATATTGCAGCGATGTATGCGGTTTATCATGGACCAGAGGGATTAAAGACCATTGCTCAACGTATCCATCGTCTAACGGATATTTTAGCGGCAGGTTTACAACAAAACGGGATGGCATTACGCCATAAAACTTGGTTTGATACATTAACGATTGATACTGCTGATAAAGCGGCTGTACTACAACGCGCTAAAGAGGCTGAACTCAACTTACGTACTGATATTGTGGGTGCCGTGGGGGTAACGCTAAGCGAAATTACAACTCGTGAAGATGTATTAAAGCTTGTTGAAGTTATTAGTGGTAAAGCATTAGCTGGTGATATTGATGCACTTGATAAACAAGTTGCCTCTTCATCAGTATCAATACCTGCTTCTATGCAACGTAAAGACACTGTGCTGACACATGAAAACTTTCATCAGTATCACAGTGAAACAGAAATGATGCGCTATATGCATCGTTTAGAAAATAAAGATTTAGCATTGAATCAAGCGATGATCCCATTAGGATCATGTACGATGAAACTTAATGCTGCTGCTGAAATGATCCCAATCACATGGCCTGAATTTACAGAGCTACATCCTTTCTGCCCAGCTTATCAAGCGAAAGGCTATCAAGTGATGATTGGACAACTCTCCAATTGGCTTGCTGCATTAACGGGTTATGATGCGATGTGTATGCAACCAAACTCAGGAGCTCAAGGCGAATATGCAGGTTTATTAGCTATTCGTCGTTATCATCAAAGTCGTGGTGAAGGTGCACGACATATCTGTTTGATCCCAAGTTCAGCACACGGTACTAACCCAGCCTCTGCCCATATGGCAGGAATGACAGTGGTCGTGGTGGGTTGTGATGATAACGGTAATATCGATATTGCCGACTTAAAAGCCAAAGCAGAAAAACATCAAGCTGAACTCTCTTGTGTGATGGTGACATATCCATCAACACATGGTGTCTATGAAGAGGGGATCCGTGAAGTTTGTGAAATCATTCATCAATATGGCGGGCAAGTTTATCTTGATGGTGCCAATATGAATGCGCAAGTGGGGATCACAACACCGGGCTTTATTGGCTCTGATGTTTCCCACTTAAATTTACATAAAACTTTCTGTATTCCTCATGGTGGTGGTGGTCCTGGCATGGGGCCTATTGGTGTGAAATCACACTTAGCGCCATTTGTGCCAGGACATTCTGTTGTTGAAATGGAAAATGTCACGACACAAGGTGCGGTTTCAGCTGCTCAATTTGGTAGCGCTTCAATACTGCCAATTAGTTGGATGTATATTCGTATGATGGGTGCGCAAGGGCTTAAACGAGCAAGCCAAGTGGCAATCTTAAATGCGAACTATATCGCACAACGTCTGAAAAATGATTATGACATTCTTTATGCTGGTGCTGATGGTTATGTCGCACATGAATGTATTATCGATATTCGACCATTAAAAGCGAATTACGGTATCAGTGAGATGGATGTGGCTAAACGTTTAATTGATTATGGATTCCACGCTCCAACCATGTCATTCCCTGTTGCAGGGACATTAATGATTGAGCCAACAGAGTCTGAAAGTAAAGTTGAGATTGATCGTTTTATTGAAGCACTGCTTTCTATTCGTGCTGAAATTGCACAGGTAGACAACGGCGTATGGCCAATCGATGACAACCCATTAGTTAATGCACCTCATACTCAATACGAATTAGTACAAGAGTGGTCACACAGTTATAGTCGTGAATGTGCCGTATTCCCAAGTGAAGCAACGAAACAAAACAAATATTGGCCAGCGGTTAAACGTCTGGATGATGTGTATGGCGACCGTCATTTGCATTGTTCATGTGCGCCAATTAGTGATTATGAATAAGCTTTAATCTAGCTATATTCTTAAATTTAAATACCGAGGGTTAAGTTAGCCTTCGGTATTTTTTTATTTAACAAGCACAGTATTGAAGATATTACTTCAGCCAGCCTTTTTTCTGCGCCTCTAATAATTGAGGGTAGAGATATTGCCAGAATTCGGGCCACTGTTTTTCAATAAACAGATTTCTAGCCAAGACTTGCTCTAGACGAATATTATTTTCGACCCAGCTTTGACCTTCATTATGTAAATTCATCAGCATCGGCATGGCACGATCAAGAATATTGGCAAACTGAGATTCGGGCGTTTCCGCTGCATCATACTCGAGCCATAAATTGAGGAAATATTCACTTTGTGGGGAAGGTAATAAAGAGAAAATACGTTTTGCGGCTTTTTGCTCGTGTTCTTTAATGGCTTCGCGAGCGGCAACGTCATACACCATTACATCGCCAGCATCTATTTCAACGATATCATGAACAAGGGCTAACTGAATAACGCGCCCCATATCAATGTTACCAGCATAAGGCTGAAAACTCATCGCGGCAACGGCAAAATGCCAGCTATGTTCTGCGGTATTTTCGGAACGGCTATTGTCTAATACATTATTTTTGCGATAAACACGTTTTAGTTTATCTAACTCCATAATAAAGTTAATCGTATCAGAGAAGGGGCCAAATGCCCCTTTAGGTAATTGTGTCATAAAAATCCGTATTGATTATGATAAATAAGAATTACTCTTCATCTAAAGAATAAGGTAGTGGCTTAATGGATAAGCGACTGATGCTATCGTTTGGAACTCGAAATACACTATCAGGTTCCATATCATTATTCATAACAACTTCAGCCAAAATCGTATTATCAGCCATACGTACAGCACTTAATACCGTTCCCGTTTTGCGCCATTTATCTTCGCTTAATTGCCATTCAACGCTACCACCGATCTCTGGTAATTCAGTAGCACCACCTGATAACAGATACATTGCACGTTTATTGGCGCCTCTGAATTTCGCACGAGATACCATCTCTTGCCCAGTATAACAGCCCTTTTTAAAGCAGATGCTCATTGGTAATGCTTGCAGATTTGTTGCTTGAGGTAAGAATTGTTCAATATTTGGAGTATCAATAATAGGATATCCAGCCTCAATATCTAAGGCTAACCATTGCTCACTATTACTGTTTTCTGCTTCTAGTGTTGTAGCTAGATTTTTTGCGGTTTCTTCGTCTGTTACGATTAAAAAGCGTTCCGTAGGTAAAGGTAATTGAAGAATATAAGTATTATTGTGATTAACGACTTCGTTTGCTTTACGAGGGATATTTGGAAAGTAATTAGCTAATGCAAGCGCAGCGCCTTGCCCTGCTAATCCTAATAAAACGCTATCTGTATTTTCAGCTAAGGTTACTTTTGAAAATACGGCATATTTTTTTAATTCAGCAAGTTGTTTTTGTGCGACATTTTTACGCAAAATATAAGCAAAGCCCTCTTGCTGGTGGAATAAGCGAAGTGTGCTCCACATTTTACCTTTTGCTTCACAGTGTGCAGCCAATGTATGTGTCGTTGTTGGAAGTGCTGCAATATCCGTTGTTAGTTGACCTTGCAGATATTTTTCACTGTCAGCACCTGTTGCTGTTATCAGTGACCATTCATCTAAAGAAACCAGTGTTAATGGCAAATTGATTGCTGCATGAGGGCGTTTAGCCTGAGTAGAATTTTGAGTCATGATATCACCAGCTATTAAATTAATCAGATACATCAGTTATGGTAAAAGAGTGGCAAGACAATACAAGTCATTATTATTTTTAACGCACAGAAAATGAACGTGATAAATAACAAATGAAAGCGTGTTCAATAAGTTGCTCATGAGACTAGACCTGCAAACTGTGATCATTTTGATGTTAAAAATCTTACGATAAGACTATTATCAGTACTAGGCAGAAATAGTGAGTGGTATTTCTTGTTGCTCATGAGACTAGACCTGCAAACTGTGATCATTTTGATGTTAAAAATCTTACGATAAGACTATTATCAGTACTAGGCAGAAATAGTGAGTGGTAT
>NZ_MIIZ01001310.1:0-404 GCF_001743005.1 Shigella sp. FC1967
AAAAAAAGTGATCCTCTTGTTCGGCATCGATCTCTGCCAGGCGAATCAGCTCAGATACAAGGCCAAGCCTTTCTGCATCTGCTCTTACTTCGTCGTAGCTGAAACCAAACCGTTCAATGAGGGGTTTTAGTGAATCAAAAACGCTCGTAGTCGAAGGTATCACCCTGTTCATCACAGAATGCCACCAGCGGCTTCTCTACGTTTGAAAAGTCATCCGCGAAAACGCTGTTGCAGGTAAACCAACATCAGCAGGGGTTTGTGACCATGTTCCGGGCGGAGTTCACCAGCGCCTTCCAGCGTAGCTGGATGGATAGTGTTCTCGCCTAGTCCAGTGCTAACCCCAAGCTCATAACCGCTGTCAGTACGCATCAGCACACTGGGTAGCAAGTCATTTGAGCCTTCGC
>NZ_MIIZ01001311.1:0-404 GCF_001743005.1 Shigella sp. FC1967
CCCCATTCGGAAATCGTCGGGTATAACGGTTCATATCACCTTACCGACGCTTATCGCAGATTAGCACGTCCTTCATCGCCTCTGATTGCCTAGGCATCCACCGTGTACGCTTATTCGCTTAACCTCACAACCCGAAGATGTTTCTCTCGAAGACGACTTTAAAGGTCATGGCTACACAAGCATCAATTCGTTGTTGGGCAGTGCTCGTAATGCTCACATACTTAAGTATGCTGCGCTTACTGCGCGCTGTCCGCCTAGAATTGCTGTTGTTCGCTCATGACACTCGCCTTGGAGTATCACAAATTCAAGGTCTGAGATTTTGAGAGACTCATCAATATACCTCGGTGATATATTGATTTGTTTTCAATTTTTCAGCTTGTTCCAGATTGTTAAAGAGCATAATA
>NZ_MIIZ01001312.1:0-404 GCF_001743005.1 Shigella sp. FC1967
ATTCTGTTTTATTACCCGTGCCTCACCTTTTAACGGCTCGTCACCAGTAATTATCAATCTTAAACAAGCTTACTTCATCGTTTTGTCTCTCTGACAAAACACCTTCGGTGTTGTCAGGTTAAGCCTCACGGTTCATTAGTACTGGTTAGCTCAACGTATCGCTACGCTTACACACCCAGCCTATCAACGTCTTAGTCTTAAACGTTCCTTTAGGTCACTCTAGGTGACAGGGAAGACTCATCTCGAGGCAAGTTTCCCGCTTAGATGCTTTCAGCGGTTATCTCTTCCGCACTTAGCTACCGGGCATGCCATTGGCATGACAACCCGAACACCAGTGGTGCGTTCACTCCGGTCCTCTCGTACTAGGAGCAACCCCTCTCAATCTTCCAACGCCCACGGCAGAT
>NZ_MIIZ01001313.1:0-404 GCF_001743005.1 Shigella sp. FC1967
GTAAAAAACGCCTAATGCCCCAATGTGGTACTAATCAAAACGGAGCGAAGCGACATCTTCATCTTGTCTTTTGCTTTTTCTCCATGATCAGTTATTGGGGTCATGGTCTCTTAGCTCGTTAATCTGGCTAAGTTTGGTTAGGTTGGGCTTCTTTCGACACTTCGCAATCCAAGAAATCCCTAGTCCGTTGATTGGTGCTCTTATCAGGTACGCACTGTAATCTTTCGATACCGCAGCGTGATTCGGAGGTAGAGCCGGAATTTCGTTTTCCGGTACGTTTTTACTACCACAATTTGCCTGTTTATCCTTTCGGAGACCGGGGCTAAGTCCGAGTCAATCAAGTGGTGCATTTGGGTTAATGTCGTTGGCTGGTATTTAATGAGAACGTGACAAGCGCCTCTCAC
>NZ_MIIZ01001314.1:0-402 GCF_001743005.1 Shigella sp. FC1967
GAGCGTTCTGTAAGCCTGCGAAGGTGTACTGTGAGGTATGCTGGAGGTATCAGAAGTGCGAATGCTGACATAAGTAACGATAATGCGGGTGAAAAACCCGCACGCCGGAAGACCAAGGGTTCCTGTCCAACGTTAATCGGGGGCAGGGTGAGTCGACCCCTAAGGCGAGGCTGAAAAGCGTAGTCGATGGGGAAACGGGTTAATATTCCCGTACTGGTGGTAACTGCGATGGGGGGAACGGAGAAGGCTAGGTTGTCCGGGCGACGGTCGTCCCGGTTCAAGCATGTAGGCAGAGTGATTAGGCAAATCCGGTCACTTAATGCTGAGGTGTGATGACGAACCACTAAGGTGGTGAAGCAATTGATGCCCTGCTTCCAGGAAAAGCCTCTAAGCTTCAGGTTA
>NZ_MIIZ01001315.1:0-401 GCF_001743005.1 Shigella sp. FC1967
AATGGCTTGCCAATCATCTCCTACTGCAAATAGAGATGTTTTGTTTATTTTTGCTGTTTTAATGCAGTTAATAATGAAGCTCTTTAATGGCGAAATATCTTGGAACTCATCAACAAGAATATGTTTCCATGGACTAATAAAACGCCCTTTTTTCAATAAGATTAATAGCTTGATGTAACAAGCCCGAAAAATCGATTGCATCTTCCTCTTTTTAATGCAGTTTTCCAAACTTTTTAATAATGGCGATAATAATTTTTAAATACTTTTTTAAAGGCTTCTGTGTATTCGGGTTGTACACTTTCAATGGCTTGCCAATCATCTCCTACTGCAAATAGAGATGTTTTGTTTATTTTTGCTGTTTTAATGCAGTTAATAATGAAGCTCTTTAATGGCGAAATATC
>NZ_MIIZ01001316.1:0-400 GCF_001743005.1 Shigella sp. FC1967
TCTCTCAAGCGCCTGAGTATTCTCTACCTGACCACCTGTGTCGGTTTGGGGTACGATTGTTGATAACCTGAAGCTTAGAGGCTTTTCCTGGAAGCAGGGCATCAATTGCTTCACCACCTTAGTGGTTCGTCATCACACCTCAGCATTAAGTGACCGGATTTGCCTAATCACTCTGCCTACATGCTTGAACCGGGACGACCGTCGCCCGGACAACCTAGCCTTCTCCGTTCCCCCATCGCAGTTACCACCAGTACGGGAATATTAACCCGTTTCCCATCCGACTACGCTTTCAGCCTCGCCTTTAGGGGTCGACTCACCCTGCCCCGATTAACGTTGGACAGGAACCCTTGGTCTTCCGGCGTGCGGGTTTTTCACCCGCATTATCGTTACTTATGTCAGC
>NZ_MIIZ01001317.1:0-398 GCF_001743005.1 Shigella sp. FC1967
CTAGGTTGTCCGGGCGACGGTCGTCCGGTTCAAGCATGTAGGCAGAGTGATTAGGCAAATCCGGTCACTTAATGCTGAGGTGTGATGACGAACCACTAAAGGTGGTGAAGCAATTGATGCCCTGCTTCCAGGAAAAGCCTCTAAGCTTCAGGTTATCAACAATCGTACCCCAAACCGACACAGGTGGTCAGGTAGAGAATACTCAGGCGCTTGAGAGAACTCGGGTGAAGGAACTAGGCAAAATGGTGCCGTAACTTCGGGAGAAGGCACGCTGGCGGTAAGTGAAATCCCTTGCGGATGGAGCCGAAGCCAGTCGAAGATACCAGCTGGCTGCAACTGTTTATTAAAAACACAGCACTGTGCAAACACGAAAGTGGACGTATACGGTGTGACGCCTG
>NZ_MIIZ01001318.1:0-396 GCF_001743005.1 Shigella sp. FC1967
TGCTGTAAAGACAGGCAGTGCCATAGCAACCACCAGCATACTTCCCAGCAACACGTAAGGCATCACTTGGAAGATCACGCCAGATTGCTCAGGCGCCACGGATTGACGTTTGAATAACTTAAAGATATCTCGATAATCTTGCAAAATTCCAGGGCCTTGACGCGAATGCATCTTGGCGCGAATTGTGCGCGAAATACCTGTACATAATGGGGTTATCGCCAATAAAAAGAGTGCTTGTATAAGTGCGAATATTCCCATCATTAACGTAGGTGCTTCTTGGAAAGTCATAAGTCCCTCTCCTTACGCTGCGATGACTAAAAGCAAGATGACCAGCGCTGCGACAACGTATAGACAATAGAGTCTGAAATCCCCGCCTTGTAGGCATTGGATACGTTT
>NZ_MIIZ01001319.1:0-396 GCF_001743005.1 Shigella sp. FC1967
AACGAGCCAGGATTTTTCTACAAGGGAGACCCGGTTCAATACCATAAAGGGATGAGACTGGGCAAAGCCGTCCTGGACATCATGACCGACGGAAAACTTTCACATGTGAAAGTTCCTGTACGACAAGACGGAGAGTAATAGCGTGGAATTTGATTACGACAAGTCAGTATCAAACGCACATCTTGAGGCCGCAGGCTGGGGTATGGATGCCTTTAACCACTCCAACCCATTTGAGAGTCATGTCATCTATGTGCGTGACTACCGCAACGATCACATCCGCCTGTTCACCATCAAGCAGGCTGACTTCGACACGATAAAGCTGCCGCTTCACCTTACCTCCGACATGCTGGCTTCGGTGATCGCTGAGTTCGTATCGAAGGCAGCAAAAGGGAAGTT
>NZ_MIIZ01001320.1:0-13130 GCF_001743005.1 Shigella sp. FC1967
AACCCGCCTCAGTATATTTAAATGTTTCACCCGCGCGAGCAATAAAATCAATATAATGCTTTAATTGAGATGAAATTGAAAAGTTATACATGGGTGCAGTTTATGGACACCACCACGACTGGTTAATACAATCGCTTGTTTATTTTCAATCAAACCGACAGAACCCGCCTCAGTATATTTAAATGTTTCACCCGCGCGAGCAATAAAATCAATATAATGCTTTAATTGAGATGAAATTGAAAAGTTATACATGGGTGCAGCAATGACTATCATATCGTGAGCTTTTAATTCACTAATTAATTCATCTGATAATGTTCTAGCTGCTTTTTTGTTCATCCGATAGCATTGCTGTCTCTTTGCCAAAAGCAAATAGAGTCGCTTGATCTAGAGCAGGCACAGGATCTTTAGCAAGATCACGTACTGTGATTAAGTCATCTTTATGATTATTCTGCCAATTTTCAATGAAGTAATCGGTCATTTTATTACTGTGTGAATAGCTATCTAAAATGCTGGATTTCAGTACAAGGATTTTTTTCATTTTCTTCCCGTAGTTTATAACATGTTCTATTTGTTTAAATTTATTAGTGAATAGTAGTTTACCTTATCTTTAAAAGATCACATTACAATCCTTTGAATATGCTATTCAAAAATTATTGATTATATGAAATCATATAATAAGAAATTTAATCAAGCCTTTATGTGCCAATAGCCTGTTGTGATATCATACAGACATTAGTTTTGATTAGAATAACCTCAAAAAAGGATAATAAAAAGGTGACATTATCATCTGCCACGCTCTATCAAGAAATAGAGCAATTATCGTTGCGGGAGCAGCAACGATTAAGAAAACGTCTACGTGGCGTCGCTAAAATCAATAATGAAGAGTCTAAACAAGCGGTATTAAGTGCAATTAAAGACGATATTACAAAAGCACAACAGATGATAATTCGCCGTCGTGCTAATTGTCCTGAAATTACTTACCCTGAAAACCTTCCTGTTAGTCAAAAGAAAGATGCCATTTATAATGCAATCAGAGATAACCAAGTCGTTATTATTGCAGGGGAAACAGGCTCGGGTAAAACAACTCAGATCCCTAAAATTTGTCTTGAATTAGGGCGAGGGATCAAGGGGTTTATTGGTCATACTCAGCCTCGTCGTTTAGCTGCGCGTTCAGTCGCTGAACGTATCGCTCATGAATTAAAAAGTACGTTAGGAGAATCAGTAGGTTATAAGGTTCGTTTTAGTGATCATGTCGGTGAGAATACCCTTGTTAAGCTAATGACAGATGGTATTTTATTGGCTGAATTACAGCAAGATAAACTGCTATTACAATATGATACTATCATTATTGATGAAGCCCATGAGCGTAGTTTAAATATCGATTTTATCCTTGGCTATTTAAAGCAATTATTACCTAAACGCCCTGATTTAAAAGTTATTATTACTTCTGCGACCATCGATCCTGAACGTTTTTCCAAACATTTCAATCAAGCACCGATCATTGAAGTTTCCGGTCGGACTTATCCTGTTGAAGTCAGATATCGTCCTATTGGTGGCGACGAGCTTGATAGTGATAAGGATATGACTGATGGTATTGTTGATGCTATTGAAGAATTAAGCAGAGAAAGTGCGGGTGATATTCTTATTTTTATGAGTGGTGAACGAGAAATTCGTGACAC
Organism: Shigella sp. FC1967; assembly: GCF_001743005.1. Classification (NCBI taxonomy): domain Bacteria; kingdom Pseudomonadati; phylum Pseudomonadota; class Gammaproteobacteria; order Enterobacterales; family Enterobacteriaceae; genus Shigella; species Shigella sp. FC1967. The sequence goes on from NZ_MIIZ01001320.1 coordinate 1,680, forward strand.
TGCTGATGCACTGAATAAATTGCAACTTCGACATACTGAAGTCTTGCCTTTATTTGCCCGTTTATCTAACAGCGAACAAAATCGAATTTTTCATCCTCATAATGGCAGACGTATTATTTTAGCAACGAACGTTGCCGAAACGTCATTAACGGTACCAGGTATTAAGTATGTTATTGATACCGGTTTTGCACGTGTAAGTCGTTATAGCTATCGAACTAAAGTACAAAGACTTCCAATAGAGCCTATTTCTCAAGCTTCAGCAAATCAAAGAAAAGGGCGTTGTGGTCGTGTTTCTGATGGTATTTGTATTCGCCTTTATTCTGAAGATGATTTTATTTCCCGTTCTGAATTTACTGATCCTGAAATATTAAGAACTAATCTAGCATCTGTTATTTTGCAAATGACATCAATAGGGTTAGGCGATATTAGTGCATTCCCATTTGTACAGCCACCCGATAAACGTAACATTCAAGATGGTGTTCGTTTATTAGAAGAACTAGGCGCATTACAAAACGAAACCGATCACAATGGTGCTTATCGTTTAACCCCTATGGGGAAACAACTTGCACAACTTCCTATTGATCCTCGTTTGGCGAGAATGGTACTTGAAGCGCGTAAATATGGTGCAGTCAAAGAATTGATGGTTATTACATCCGCACTTTCAATTCAAGATCCACGTGAAAGACCGATGGATAAACAGCAAGCATCTGATGAAAAACACCGACGCTTCCAAGATAAAGACTCTGACTTTTTATCTTTTTTAAATATGTGGGATTATTTAAAAAAACAACAAAAAGAGTTGAGTCATTCTCAATTTAGAAAGTTGTGTCGCCAAGAGTTTTTAAACTTTATGCGTGTTCGTGAATGGCAAGATGTTTATACGCAATTGCGGCAGGTTGTTAAAGAATTAGGCTTTCCTGTTAATAGTGAGCCTGCTGATTTCAGAAGTGTTCATGTAGCACTACTAAGTGGTTTGTTGTCGCATATTGGGCAAAAAGATGCAGATAAACAAGAGTTTACAGGTGCAAGAAATGCCCGTTTCTCTATATATCCAGGTTCGGGGTTGTTTAAAAAACCACCAAAATGGACTATGGTGGCGGAGCTAGTTGAGACGTCTCGTTTATGGGGGCGAATAGCGGCACGCGTTGAACCCGAATGGATTGAACCTATTGCTGAACATTTGGTGAAACATCACTATAGCGAACCTCATTGGTCAAAAGCGCAAGGCGCTGTAATGGCGAATGAAAAAGTGACTTTGTATGGTTTGCCAATTGTGGCTTCTCGACCTATTAATTACAGTCAAATTGACCCGCTTTTATGTCGTGAACTTTTTATTCGCCATGCATTAGTGGAGGGGGATTGGCAAACTCGTCATGCATTTTTTCGTGACAATTTAAAATTACGGACAGAAGTTGAAGAATTAGAGCATAAATCTCGTCGCCGAGATATTCTTGTTGATGATGAAACAATGTTTACTTTCTACGATCAACGGATACCTCAGGATGTTGTTTCATCTCGACATTTTGATAAGTGGTGGAAAGAGGCTCAAAAGTCATCACCTGATCTGCTTAACTTTGAAAAAAGTATGCTGATTAAAGATGATGCCAAACGTGTTAGCGCATTAGATTATCCAAATTATTGGCATCAAGATAATCTAAAATTACGTTTAACCTATCAATTTGAACCAGGTACTGCGGCTGATGGTGTGACTGTCCATATTCCATTACCTATTTTAAATCAGGTAAAAGACGAAGGTTTTGATTGGCAAATTCCGGGTATTCGTCATGAATTGATCGTGGCATTAATTAAGTCATTGCCAAAACCTATTCGCCGTAATTTTGTACCAGCACCTAATTATGCATCTGCTTTTTTAGAACGTGTACCCCAAGTTGAAGGCGATTTACTCGATAGACTTGAAAAAGAATTGCGTCGTATGACGGGAGTGACCGTTGATAGAGAGAGTTGGCAACTTGATCAAGTTGCAGATCACTTAAAAATGACATTCCGTGTTGTTGGCGATAAAAATAAAACGCTGGCAGAAAGTAAAGATCTCAATAAATTAAAAGAGAATTTAAAGGAAAAAGTCCAAGAAACACTATCAGCAGTCGCTGATCATGGTATTGAACAACACGATTTACATATTTGGAGTTTTGGTGATTTGCCTCAGCGTTATGAGCAAAAACGAGGTGGCTATTCAGTGAAGGCTTATCCAGCACTTGTGGATGAAAAAAACAGTGTAGGTATTAAGCTTTTTGAAACAGAATCTGAACAGCAAACTTCAATGTGGAAAGGGATAAGACGATTATTATTATTAAATATTCCGTCACCGATAAAATACTTGCATGAAAAATTACCGAATAAAGCAAAACTAGGTCTTTACTTTAACCCTTATGGCAAAGTGCTAGAGTTGATTGATGATTGTATTGCTTGTGGTGTTGATAAATTAATGGCGTCTTATGGTGGTTTAATTTGGCAAGAAGATGAATATCAAAAACTGCAAGAATATGTCAGAGCTGAATTAAATGATGCTGTGGTTGAAATAGCAAAGCAAGTTGAAGCGATTTTAACTCAAGTATTTGCTATTAATAAACGTTTAAAAGGGCGGGTAGATATTAGCGTTGCTTTTGCATTATCTGATATTAAAGCTCAACTTGGTCAGTTAGTTTTTCCTGGTTTTGTTACCTCGCATGGATGGAAGCGTCTTGCAGACATCCCTCGTTATTTAAGTGCCATTGAAAAACGAATGGAGAAACTGGCTATTGATCCTAATCGTGATCGCGCTCAAATGAGTCGAGTTGAAAATGTTATTCAACAGTGGCAACAGTGGTTAGGTAAACTTACAGAAAAACAAAAGCAGCAAGATGAAGTACAAAATATTCGTTGGATGATAGAGGAACTTAGAGTGAGCCTGTTTGCTCAGCAGATAGGTACACCGTATCCAATATCGGATAAACGTATATTGCAGGCGATGGAACAAATTAGTTTTAACTAATTTAATGATAGTATGTGTAGACCCACGAGAACATAGGTTTCTTGTGGGTTTTTTATTGGCTTGCTAATTAATAGTTACCTTTAAATTAGTTACAACATACTATATTTTTTTATCTTTATAAGCACCTAACCATCAATGTTATAAATAACAGCTTAAAAGGGAAATTTTGGTCTTAAGTGAGATTTTTTGACTTATTTTTGAAGAGAGGTGAGAACGAGAATAAAAGAGGTACTGTTTTTCCAGTACCTCTAAGAGTGTTTTAGTAAATAGCTAAATAGCCTAAAGCTGGGATCGCACCAAATAAGACAAGAACCAATAAAATTTTTTCACTGAATAATAGGGGTTTTTTGTCTTGATATTGCTTTCGTGTGTATAGAAATATCAGGATACCTGGCGCATACAATACGACAGAGAGCAATAAATTAATGACGCCTGATGCATAAAGTAGCCATAAACCATATAGGCTCGCTGGTATAGCTATTAATAATAAAGCACGACTACTGCGTGTAATTGCCACTTTAAATAAAAATGCGCCTACGAGAAAATAAGGCACAAGGATCATCTCTGATGCTATGGTCAATAATGTATTGTAGTTACTTCCTGTCAACCAAATTAAAATTAACGAGAATTGAACTGCATAATTGGTAAACCATAATGAAGATGAAGGAGCATCATTTTTTATTCTGCTTCCCTAATTGTTTAGGGAAAGAGTGGTGTAATGCGGCAATATATGGCACTTCAGCTGCCATGATTGTCCAACTTAAATAAGCACCACATACAGAGAGAATAAGCCCCGCGGCAATAACTATCTCGCCTATACTACCAATAAGCTGAACGAGTAATGGTGCCATTGATGGATTTTTCATCGCGGCTAATTCTGTTTGGCTAACTAAACCTTGTGATAACAAAGTGACAAGAATATAGATAACTAATGCGATGACAACGGCAAGTACGGTTGCTAAACCCACATCACGACGATTTTTAGCTCTTGCAGAAACGACAACAGCACCTTCAATACCAATAAATACCCATAGTGTAATTAGCATGGTATTTTTGACTTGATCCCAAACAGGGACACCTAGATTTACACCTTTAAAATCAAGGGTAAATATATCCATATTAAAAGCTAATAGAGCGACAATAACAAATAATCCCAAAGGAAGGAGTTTTGCCATGGTTGCCATTAGATTAATGCTGGCTGCTGTTTGAACACCACGTAAAACAAGAAAATGAACAACCCAAAGTAAGATTGACTCTCCAAGTAATGCCTGCCATGTATTGCCATCACCAAAAATAACGTTTTCTGGTGTATCTGTAAAAAAGCTAAAGGCAGCAAAAACAATAACAAGATAAGAAACATTAGCAACAACAGCACAGACCCAATATCCCCATGCTGAACAAAAACCAATAAATTCACCAAACCCTTCTTTTGCATAGGTAAAAATGCCACCATCAAGATCAGGTCGAAGGCGGGAGAGGAGTAATAAGGATGTCGCAAGAAAGAGGATACCAATGCCTGTTATCGTCCAGCCGATAATCAATGCAGCAGGACTGGCAACTTCGGCCATATTTTGAGGCAAACTGAATACACCTGCACCAACCATTGAGCTTAATACTAATGCGGTGAGTGATATTAAGCCGAGTTTTTTATTCAAGGATAATTACCTACATGATTAAAATTGTAAATAAATAGCGTATTTTCTTGTTTTTTGGTCAATAAATAGAATAAATATAAATATCTTAAATTTAAAGAAAGATAAAAACAACTAAAAAACAGCGGGGTTTTACGGAGAGTTAATTTGGTTGTCTATGCATTAAATCATAAAAATTATTCACTTTCACAAAATAATGATTAATTGATTAAATTTTGAATAAAAAAAACCTTGCCAGAGCAAGGTTTTTCAATAGGAAATTTTTTATTACTTGAATAGGTCGGCAGTAATAGTGACTGTACCACCGTCACTTTGCCATTCATTTGTAATATGGTAGAACTTAGCGCCTTTTGCGGCTGCACGTTTAGCAACCTGATATGAAATTTCTGGAGAGTTGACAAAGTATCCGCTAAAAGTAATGGTATCAAAAGGATCCATTAATGCAGCAGCTGCTTTGTTGACTTCTTGAATTTCAGTCCCATTTGGTAAAGTGACAGTGTAACGGCCACTTGTACCCGTGCTTTGTGTTTCAGCAAAAGCACCTACACTTCTATCAAAATCAGTGTTTGAAGCAAGACCCGGCTTTTCAACTTTATTTGCAGCGGCACCACCTTCAGCAATCAGTGCGCGACCCGCATCAGAATCATAAGGAACAACAGCTTCTGGTGCTTGAATAGCGCGTTTAGGTGCATCTTTTTTGTAGATATAAGCTGTTACTTCTTGGTTACCACCATCATTTATTGTTACGTTACGAACAATAAAGAATGATGCAGCACCTTTTTTAGCTGCCGCTTTTGCGATTGCGTCGTTAATATCAGGGGTTGTAGGGAAGTAACCTCGGATAGAAACGGTATCAAATGGTTGTAGCAGAATTGCTTCAGGTTTTGGTAGCTCTTTCACGCCATGAAAAACGCGATAGGTTTCTTGATCTGCTTTGGGGGCATCTTTATGGTAGAGATCAGCAGTCACACTCATGTTGCCGCTATCACTAATATCATCTAGACCTTGAATATAGAAACTATCAGCACCGACTTTATCCGCACGACGAGAGACCGCATCAGCGGCTTCATAAATAGCGTTAAAACGACCGATAACTGTAATTCTTTCAAATGGTTTTAGTTCTGCAGCTTGTTCGGGTGTTAATTCCTGAGCAGCCTGCGCAACAGTGATATTAGTTAAAGATAACATCGCTGCTGCGATGACTGAGGTTTTCAGCTTCATACAAAATCCTTCCGCCTTGCGCAATTAATATTGGTCATGTGCTGAACGTCGTGGTTTATCACATAGGGATTAATTATTACATGTAATAATAGCATTTGTCGCATTATTTTATTTAGCGAATCACCACAGAGTCAAATGACCAGTATATGTTACCAGATATTTACCTGAATATAGTGAATAATTCATAAATATGCCTTTTCGACTAAAATGATCCAATTAAGTTCAATTTTAGCTTTACACAGATATAGATTATTGGTTTTATTTTCAGTAGGTTATTAGAACTCCGATTAATGACATGTATATTATTATTTTTAACATTTTTTTTGCATGAATGTGAAGTTAACGGAGAAGTTTTAACAGATCTCTATGGATAAGAAGGGAAAATTATGCGAATTGGTATACCCAAAGAGCGACTTTCTAATGAAACAAGGGTTGCCGCTACACCCGCTACAGTGGCTCAACTCATAAAATTAGGATTTACAGTCGCAGTTGAAAATGGTGCTGGCATTGCCTCAAGCTTTGAAGATAAAGCTTATCAGGAAGCTGGCGCTGAGATCCTCACTCTTCAAAATGTTTGGGAATCAGACATTATTTTGAAGGTAAATGCACCTCTGGATGATGAAATTGCGTTGCTACAAGATGGCGCAACACTGGTCAGTTTTATTTGGCCAGCTCAAAATGCGGCATTGCTCGAAAAGTTAGCTGAAAAGAATATTAACGTTATGGCAATGGATAGTGTACCACGTATTTCTCGTGCACAATCTCTTGATGCGTTAAGTTCAATGGCTAATATTGCAGGTTACCGTGCCGTTGTAGAAGCTGCCCATGAATTCGGACGATTTTTTACTGGACAAATTACTGCCGCAGGTAAAGTACCACCAGCTAAAGTGATGGTTATCGGTGCAGGTGTTGCAGGTCTTGCTGCAATTGGTGCTGCCGGAAGTCTTGGTGCAATTGTTCGTGCATTTGATACTCGCCCAGAAGTTAAAGAGCAAGTTGAAAGCATGGGTGCTGAATTCCTTGAGCTGAATTTTAAGGAAGAAGCAGGCAGTGGTGATGGTTATGCTAAGGTAATGTCAAAAGCATTTATTGATGCTGAAATGGCATTATTTGCAGAACAAGCAAAAGATGTTGATATCATCATTACGACGGCATTAATTCCAGGAAAACCAGCGCCTCGTTTAATTACGAAAGAGATGGTCGATTTAATGAAGCCAGGAAGTGTTGTCGTCGATCTTGCTGCTCAAAACGGGGGTAACTGTGAATATACCGTGCCGAATGAAGTCGTTACGACAGAACATGGTGTAAAAATCATTGGTTACACCGATTTAGCGGCTCGTCTACCTGCACAGTCATCTCAACTTTATGGCACTAACTTAGTTAACCTATTGAAATTGTTGTGTAAAGAGAAAGACGGCAATATTAATATTGATTTTGATGATGTTGTCATTCGTGGTGTAACTGTCATTCGTGCTGGTGAAATAACATGGCCTGCGCCACCTATTCAAGTTTCCGCACAACCTAAAGCCACTCCTACTGCAAAACCACAAGAAAAACCCGTTGCTAAACCTGTTTCACCTTGGAAGAAATACAGTTTACTAGCAGTCGCCTTTTTATTGTTTGCATGGCTCGCAAATGTTGCACCGAAAGAATTTTTATCTCACTTTACGGTATTCGCACTTTCTTGTGTTGTTGGATATTACGTTGTTTGGAATGTAAGTCACTCATTGCACACGCCATTAATGTCAGTGACAAACGCAATTTCAGGCATTATCGTCGTCGGCGCTTTACTCCAAATTGGTAGTGGGGGCTGGGTTAGCTTATTTTCGTTTATCGCAATATTGATTGCGAGTATTAATATTTTTGGTGGATTTACTGTTACTCAACGTATGTTGAAAATGTTCCGTAAAGGATAAGGGAGACAATTATGTCCAGCGGAGTTGTTACAGCGGCATATATTGTCGCCGCGATATTATTTATTTTCAGCCTTGCCGGTTTATCAAAGCATGAAACCTCTAAACAAGGTAACTACTTTGGTATTGCAGGGATGGCAATTGCCTTGTTCGCAACCATTTTCGGACCTTATGCTGGCAATGTGGGTTGGATCATTATTGCAATGGCAATCGGTGCCGTTATTGGTATTCGTTTAGCTAAAAAAGTCGAAATGACTCAAATGCCAGAATTGGTCGCAATCTTACACAGTTTTGTGGGTTTAGCGGCAGTTTTAGTGGGTTTTAATAGTTATCTTGACCACAATACAGCAATGGATCCTGTCATGGTGAATATCCACCTAACCGAAGTCTTTTTAGGGATCTTCATTGGTGCAGTCACATTTACGGGTTCTATTGTCGCTTATGGTAAGTTAAGTGGGAAAATGTCATCTAAACCGATGATGTTACCTAATCGTCATAAATTAAATCTTGCAGCTTTGGTTGTTTCTTTTTTATTGATGATTTGGTTTGTTAAAACTGACAGTGTTGGCTTACAAGTTTTCTTAATCATCATCATGACAGTAATTGCCCTGGCATTTGGTTGGCATTTAGTTGCATCAATTGGTGGTGCAGATATGCCAGTTGTTGTTTCGATGCTGAACTCTTACTCAGGATGGGCAGCGGCGGCTGCAGGCTTTATGCTGAGCAATGACTTGTTAATTGTAACGGGTGCATTAGTGGGCTCTTCAGGTGCTATTCTTTCTTATATTATGTGTAAGGCGATGAATCGTTCTTTTATTAGCGTAATAGCAGGTGGATTTGGTACTGATGGCTCAGCTTCAACAGAAGAAGGGGAAATGGGTGAGTACCGCGAAACAACCGCTGAAGAAGTGGCGGATATGCTGAAAAACTCCACCTCAGTTATTATTACCCCAGGTTATGGAATGGCGGTTGCTCAAGCACAATACCCTGTGCATGATATTACTGAAAAATTACGCCAACGTGGTGTGAAAGTGCGTTTTGGTATTCATCCAGTCGCGGGGCGTTTACCGGGTCATATGAATGTGTTGTTAGCAGAAGCTAAAGTACCTTATGACATTGTATTAGAAATGGATGAAATTAATGATGATTTTGCTGACACTGATACAGTTTTAGTTATAGGTGCTAACGATACAGTGAATCCTGCGGCACAAGATGATCCTAATAGCCCAATTGCAGGTATGCCCGTATTAGAAGTGTGGAAAGCACAGAATGTTATCGTGTTTAAACGCTCAATGAATACAGGTTATGCTGGGGTTCAAAACCCGCTGTTCTTTAAAGAGAATACACAAATGTTGTTTGGCGATGCTAAAGCGAGTGTGGATGCAATTTTAAAAGCACTGTAATGTGATAAGCCAAAAATTGTTATAAAAATAAAACGCCAGTTAAAACTTAATTTACTGGCGTTTTTTATTTATTCATGGAAATTTATTCGTGATCACTATCGACAGTAATAGGGCAGGTAAAACCATCTGGCTTGATTGCCAATAAATCACATTTGATATGGTCGATAAGTTGTTCGGCTGTATTACCTAAGAATGCGGCGGATAGGCCTGTTCTTCCTAAAATACCTAAAACGACAATACCTGCATTTAGTTCTTCACAAACTTGAGGGATCACTTGCTCTGGTAATCCTTCTTTAACATGCGTTTTCTCTTCAGGAATACAAAATTTCTGGCGCAACTCTTTCATTGCAATAAGGTGCTGACCACGTAGTGCATTGTTATAAAGATTTGGATCAAAATCAGGTAACTCTATTGCGATATTAATAGGCGCAACAGGGTAGGCACTAAGTAAATGGACGTCAGGATCTTTTTGTATGCGATGAGAGAGATCCGTTGTTAGCTCAATCAGTTTTAGATTAAGGGCATCATGATAAGACTCTTCATTTGATAAGTTTGCAGCGACAACGATAGTACCGTATTCAGGCCACTCTTTATCTTTGACCATCCAAACTGGACAAGGACATTTTCTAAGCAATTGCCAATCTAGAGGGGTAAAAATAAGTGAACCTAATTTATCATGTTGGTGAGCCATTTTAATGAGTAAGTCATGTTGATTTGCAACGACTTCTTCAATAATTGCCTCATAAGGACGATTATGCCAAATGACTTTTATATCAATCTCTATACCCGCTTCAAGGTAATAGCGTGCTTGTTGTTTGATCCAAGCAGCCTTTTGGCTGATAACACCTTTACGCATTGCATTACGTTCATCGGGAGATAAAAGGGTTGTCATGTCATAAGAGAGATCATAAACAGGTAGAAAAGCTTTTATCCGCCCACCATTACGCTGAACGATATAGACAGCACGGCGAAGTGCTGGTTGGTCATCTTGGTTAGGATCAATGACAACGAGAAGGTTTTGATATTTTTCCATTGTAATATCCTCTTTAGGGCTGGATTTATCCATCTACAATTTAAAGATAACCCAAGAAGATAAAATGCAATAGCACAAAATAGAAAACGGGGCACAAATTTGTGTGCCCCGTTATAAAATTGGCGTGTGAAATGTAACAGATTAAACGTCAACTGACGAAGGAAGTTTGCCTGCAAGTTCACTTAACAGTGTACTATCTTCGATAGTAATGTATTTGCCTTTAACGCTTAACATGCCACTCTTCTGGAAGCGACCAAGTAAGCGGCTAATCGTTTCAACGGTTAAACCTAAGTAATTACCGATATCACCACGAGTCATGGTTAAACGGAATTCACGTGGAGAAAAACCACGCTGCGCGAAACGACGAGAGAGGTTATAAATAAAAGCGGCCAGGCGTTCTTCTGCATTCTTTTTCGATAACAGTAAGATCATTTCTTGGTCACCTTTGATTTCACCACTCATTAGGCGCATCATTTGTTGACGTAAGTTAGGCATTTTACCTGACAGGTCATCCAAAGTTTCGAATGGAATTTCACAAACCATCGATGTTTCTAAAGCTTGTGCGAAACTTGGGTGTTCAGTATTAATAATGGCGTCAAAACCAACCAAATCACCAGCAAGATGAAATCCTGTTATTTGCTCGTCGCCTTCTTCCGTAATGGTATAACTTTTAATTGTACCAGAACGTATGGCATAAAGTGATTTCAGCTCATCACCTGCTTTAAACAAGGTTTGACCTTTCTGGATGGGCTTTTTACGCTCGATAATATTATCGAGTTGATCAAGCTCATGCTCGTTTAAAGTAAACGGGATGCAGAGCTGGCTAATACTGCAATCCTGACAATGGATTGCACAACCGCCAGATTGGATTCGGCGAACGACGCGTTTTTCTGGGATCATAAGCTTGCTCATTACAAATAAAAAATATTGATATGCGTCAATTTTAACACATGTTGCAGTAATTAGTAAGGGGAAATAACGGTACGTGTGGAAATAATTCTGAATGTAACAAAACATGTATCTTGATAAAAAACAATGTTTTGCTTAAAGTTCTATTTAGAACAATTTGCGCTAACCCTATACTCAATTGGTATATTATTCGATTTTTTAACGAAGTCATAGTGCTATTACTAAATTATCCTTCTCAAAAACCAAAAATGAAGAGGTGCTTCAATATTTTCTATCTTTATATTGACATTTTATTTACGGTTTTATCTTAAATTAGTGTTTTTCATAT
>NZ_MIIZ01001321.1:0-395 GCF_001743005.1 Shigella sp. FC1967
AACTTCCCTTTTGCTGCCTTCGATACGAACTCAGCGATCACCGAAGCCAGCATGTCGGAGGTAAGGTGAAGCGGCAGCTTTATCGTGTCGAAGTCAGCTGCTTGATGGTGAACAGGCGGATGTGATCGTTGCGGTAGTCACGCACATAGATGACATGACTCTCAAATGGGTTGGAGTGGTTAAAGGCATCCATACCCCAGCCTGCGGCCTCAAGATGTGCGTTTGATACTGACTTGTCGTAATCAAATTCCACGCTATTACTCTCCGTCTTGTCGTACAGGAACTTTCACATGTGAAAGTTTTCCGTCGGTCATGATGTCCAGGACGGCTTTGCCCAGTCTCATCCCTTTATGGTATTGAACCGGGTCTCCCTTGTAGAAAAATCCTGGCTCGTT
>NZ_MIIZ01001322.1:0-395 GCF_001743005.1 Shigella sp. FC1967
ATTGTTGACCATCACACTGACCGCCAGTTTTGGCGGGTAAGCAACCAGCAGATGCACATGGTCAGGCTCTCCGTCCATCTCAATAATTTCGCATTCAAGTTTTTGCCGCAGCGGAGTCAAATGCATCACGCAGTTGAGCGATCATCTGTCCGTCAAATAGCTTACGTCGATACTTTGTCGTAAAGATCAGAGGCACGACCAGTTTACTGACACTGTGCCGCTTTCTGAGGGTTCCCGCCAGTAAATCATCATGATTACTCAATTGATATATTGCCCTAACATGTTAAAATAAAAATATTATATCAATGAGCGCTGATGATATTAAGAGCAACAAAAGTACGCATCTACCCAACACCAGAACAGGCTGAATATCTCAACGCTCAGTTCGGTGCGGT
>NZ_MIIZ01001323.1:0-395 GCF_001743005.1 Shigella sp. FC1967
TCACATCCTGGGGCTGAAGTAGGTCCCAAGGGTATGGCTGTTCGCCATTTAAAGTGGTACGCGAGCTGGGTTTAGAACGTCGTGAGACAGTTCGGTCCCTATCTGCCGTGGGCGTTGGAAGATTGAGAGGGGTTGCTCCTAGTACGAGAGGACCGGAGTGAACGCACCACTGGTGTTCGGGTTGTCATGCCAATGGCATTGCCCGGTAGCTAAGTGCGGAAGAGATAACCGCTGAAAGCATCTAAGCGGGAAACTTGCCTCGAGATGAGTCTTCCCCTGTCACCTTGAGTGACCTAAAGGAGCGTTTAAGACTAAGACGTTGATAGGCTGGGTGTGTAAGCGTAGCGATACGTTGAGCTAACCAGTACTAATGAACCGTGAGGCTTAACCTGACA
>NZ_MIIZ01001324.1:0-394 GCF_001743005.1 Shigella sp. FC1967
AGGTGTATGGATGGTTAATGTCCATGCGAGTGGTGGAAGTCGTATGATGCGAGCAGCTAAAGAGAGTCTTGCTGTATTTGGTAAAGATGCACCACTTTTAACGGCGGTGACGGTACTGACCAGCATGGATCAATCTGATTTAATTGAATTGGGAATAACATTGACACCTGCAGAACAGGCAGAACGTTTAGCGTTACTGACAAAATCTTGTGGTCTTGATGGTGTCGTCTGCTCTGCACATGAAGCAACGCGTTTTAAACAGGTTTGTGGTGACGATTTCTTATTAGTCACGCCGGGGGATCCGTCCAGCAGGAAGTGATGTTGGCGATCAGCGTCGCGTAATGACACCAGAGCAAGCTATTGCAGCCGGTGTTGATTATATGGTGATTGGACG
>NZ_MIIZ01001325.1:0-394 GCF_001743005.1 Shigella sp. FC1967
GCGTCCAGCGAAGAAAGGGAAAAACAGGGGGAGCCGAAACGAAATGACACGCCCCAGCGATGGCAAGTGAACCCCAGTGAACGTGTTTCGTTTTGGGGGGCAAAGCCCCCCGTCAAGCGAAGCGTCTGACCACCACATTTTTTGAGCGACCAAATACAGGGGGCGAAAAAAAGGGGGGTGGTCAGACGAACGCAGTGAGTTTGACGGGCTTGGGGTGAATGGTTTTTTTTCTCAGGCGTCCAGCCGAAGAAAATAGCCAGAGGGCGGAGCCTTATGTCATTCATTTTCGTCCAGAAAATGAGTGGCATTGATACTGAAAGTATCATGGGGTGCAAGTTAGTAAAACTATGATTCTACCCATTATTTCACCCGTTATTCTGCCCGTTATACCTAA
>NZ_MIIZ01001326.1:0-394 GCF_001743005.1 Shigella sp. FC1967
ATCAGAGGCGATGAAGGACGTGCTAATCTGCGATAAGCGTCGGTAAGGTGATATGAACCGTTATACCCGACGATTTCCGAATGGGGAAACCCAATATCCCATGGATATTATCATTAACTGAATACATAGGTTAATGAGGCGAACCGGGAGAACTGAAACATCTCAGTACCCCCGAGGAAAAGAAATCAACCGAGATTCCCCTAGTAGCGGCGAGCGAACGGGGAACAGCCCAGAGTCTTAATCAATGGCAGCATCAGGAGAACGGTCTGGAAAGTCCGGCAGTAAAGGGTGATAGCCCCGTATCCGAAGATGCTGTTATTGTGAACTCGACGAGTAGGGCGGGACACGTGTTATCCTGTCTGAATATGGGGGGACCATCCTCCAAGGCTAAATA
>NZ_MIIZ01001327.1:0-394 GCF_001743005.1 Shigella sp. FC1967
CTTGTGTCGGATATTGATTGCCGCATTGATATCTCGGTCATGTTCAACTCCACATTCAGGGCATTGCCAGATACGCTTATGTAGTGGCATTTCTGACATTTTATGACCACAGCAATGACAGGTTTTCGAACTGGCAAACCATTGATCCAGTTTTACCAGATGGACGCCTTTTTTCTGCGGCTTTATATTCCAGCTTTGTGATAAAACCATGCCAGCCTGCATCACCGATAGCGCGAGCCAGACAGTGGTTTTTCATCATATTCGCCGATTTCAGTGTCTCTACAATTATCGCTTGGTTTTCGTCAACAATTGCACGAGAGAGTTTGTGTTGAAAATCAGCACGGGCATTGGCTACCCGTTCGTGTACACCTGCAAGCTGTATTCGGGCTTTACG
>NZ_MIIZ01001328.1:0-393 GCF_001743005.1 Shigella sp. FC1967
GCTCTGGCGAGCGATACCACCAACAACACCGACCAGGATCATCGCACCCGCAACGATTCGACCCAAAGTACCTTGGGTCCAATCCTTGAGAGTTACCCATACGTCGTCAAACGCTGTACCACCAGTACCAGCGTGGGCCTGATCCGGCACGAGCAGGAAGGCTACCGCCATCAACCCCAGGAAGAGGAAGAGTGCGTTGTTTTTACTTGAGGCATTCGCCAACTGATTTGCGTTCATCAAGAACATCTCCTATTTGGTTGTTTCAGACTTCGGTTCGTGTTGTACCGTTTGCAGCGGTCTCAAAACTGGCTCACTTTGCGGTGTGCCATCCCCAATCACCCACCTGCGCGGTTCGATTTCGGTATAGACATACCCTGTCACGATGAGATCACC
>NZ_MIIZ01001329.1:0-392 GCF_001743005.1 Shigella sp. FC1967
TCACACCGTATACGTCCACTTTCGTGTTTGCACAGTGCTGTGTTTTTAATAAACAGTTGCAGCCAGCTGGTATCTTCGACTGGCTTCGGCTCCGTCCGCAAGGGACTTCACTTACCGCCAGCGTGCCTTCTCCCGAAGTTACGGCACCATTTTGCCTAGTTCCTTCACCCGAGTTCTCTCAAGCGCCTGAGTATTCTCTACCTGACCACCTGTGTCGGTTTGGGGTACGATTGTTGGTAACCTGAAGCTTAGAGGCTTTTCCTGGAAGCAGGGCATCAATTGCTTCACCACCTTTAGTGGTTCGTCATCACACCTCAGCATTAAGTGACCGGATTTGCCTAATCACTCTGCCTACATGCTTGAACCGGACGACCGTCGCCCGGACAACCTAG
>NZ_MIIZ01001330.1:0-392 GCF_001743005.1 Shigella sp. FC1967
CAATCAGGCGTTGACTGGCTCTGAACGTAGGCTCTGAGTGTTTCAATCGTTGCCCCTCCGGTGCTACAGACAAAGTACGACCTTGACCACAAAAGCCCCGTTTTACTTTGCGTCCGTAAATGTGTGTTTTGCTGGCGCAGCAGGCGCGACGATACTGATTTCAGATTGTTGACCATCACACTGACTGCCAGTTTTGGCGGGTAAGCAACCAGCAGATGCACATGGTCAGGCTCTCCGTCCATCTCAATATTTCGCATTCAAGTTTTGCCGCAGCGGAGTCAAATGCATCACGCAGTTGAGCGAGCATCAGTCCGTCAAATAGCTTACGTCGATACTTTGTCGTAAAGATCAGATGCACGACCAGTTTACTGACACTGTGCCGCTTTCTGAGG